>JASJYE010000363.1 GCA_030123645.1 Candidatus Hydrogenedentota bacterium
GCCCCTGGAAGCGTGTGTCGGGCACGCTCCCTATATATAGGCACGGCGCGTTGCAGTGCGGGAGCGTGTAAGGTGGGAAACAATGGGGTACAGAAATGTACATCCGCGACCAGTAAGTCGCGAAACGCCGGCTTAGCGAGAGAGTGAATACGAGAGGCAAGAGGGTTTCGATTGACAATGTTGCACTGTCGAACGATTTTTCGCGATGTTCGTAGGGAAGGATTATGCGTTCCAACGGAGGAGGGTGGGAACGAGGGAAAACCCTATCCGAATTCCGGCAACGTAGCAAACGTAGGATGGGCTTCAGCCCATGCTGTGCCTGGCAGAAGGTCTGCGCCCCCCTCCAGCGAACGCAATATGGGCGTAAGCCCATGTGCGGGCGGCATCGAAAGTCCCGTAGGGACGACAGCAAACGTAGGATGGGCTTCAGCCCATGCTGTGCCTGGCAGAAAAACTGCGCCCCCTCCAGCGAACGCAATATGGGCGTAAGCCCATGTGCGGCATCGAAAGTCCCATAGAGACGACAGATTGTAGCCTCGGGCGGGAGCCCGGGGATCCCAGGTGCAATTCGTAAAGCCCTGGATGGGCGAAAGAGAACCGGGTCAAACCGCGTTTCATCCGTCAGGGGCGACCGGTGCCGTCAGTTTGCCGCATGGGCTGAAGCCCATCCTACGTTTTGTTACGCTTGTTAGATCCCTGCGGCGGACCAGGTGCCGTCGTCGGAGAAGGCGAGGCGCTGGAAATTGTGGGGGTAGGCGATCTCGACCCAGGGCGGGGTGGTGCCCTCGACGTGGTCTCTCATGCGGAAGAGGTACTCGACTTCGGAGCCGGTGCGGCGTGCGCTACTGTTACGATAAACCGCGCCGAGATGGTCTTTGAGCAGGACGGGCAGGGCGAAGTCATAACTCGCCCAGGCGCCCGTCACTTCGAACACGACGCTAAGCTCAGCCCCGCCAGCGCGGGCCCGAATCGGCCTGCCCTTCCAGCGCGCGACGGGCGTCGACCCCAGTTGTCCCTTGAGGTCCTCCTGGTAATTTGCCCACCGGGGCGTACTGCGCTGCACGCGCCCGGCGAGTTCCTCGAGCGACACCTCCGTGGGAGAGTCGGAGCTGAGGAAGCCCCACAACATCGCCCCGGAGAATGCCAATAGAGCGGCCCCGATGTAGCAGCGCTTCACGGCCCCCTCAGCGCTCCGATTGGCGCCGGTCAACAATCACGATGCTCTTTCCCTCCGGATCCGCCATCTGGCGCAGTTGCGTCAGCGTCTCGAACATCTTCTTCGCGCTCTTATACTCGCGAAGCTCGTTGTGCGCCACCCCGATCGACAGCGCCATTAGGGCATACTTCCCTTCGAGGCCGTTCCTGTCCCGCGCCAGCACATGGCCCTGCGACACTTCCTCATGCGTGTACAAGTCCTTCACCTGCTGGTCGAATGTCTCTGCCAAGGTCACACAAAAGCGCTCGTAATCTTCATAAGCCAGTAATACCACGAAATGCTCGCCGCCCATATGCGCCAGGAAACTTTCGTAGATCCCCATACTCCGAATCAGACCCTTGAGCATCTTCGACAAGAACTCAAGCGCCTGCTTCTGGCCGTCCCGCGGCTTCGCCGCGCAATAAGCTTTGAAAGTCGAGATGTCGATGTAACACACGGCGATCTTCATGCCGCGCGCCAACCGATGGTTGGCTTCCCGCTTCATCGCGTCCGTCCCCGGCAGGTTCGTAATCTTGTTGCGCCCACTGACCGAGTCGAGGAGACCACTGAGAAAGGTAAGTTTCTCAAGGAGCCGGTCAAGCTTGAACGGCTTGACGATATAGTCGTCCGCTCCTTGCTCCAAGCCATGCAACACTTCGGGTTCCTCGCCGAGCGCGGTCAGCATCAGCACGCCCATCGAGTACAGTTCCGGATCCTTCCGGATCCGCCGGCAAATCTGATAACCCGTCACGCCGGGCAACATGATATCGAGCAGCGCAATGTCCGGCTTGATTTGCTTCGCCAGCTCGAAGGCGCCGTCCCCGGTATGTGTCGTGGTAACGTCGTGACCTTCCGAATTCAGCTTCGTCTTCAAAAGCTCCGCCAAATCGACGTCATCGTCTACTAAGAGTATTTTGCTCATCTTTCCCGCTTTCCCTGAAGGATCCGTCGATGCCCTCTCCTGCGCAACATCGATAGTATAACCGAGGCCCTTGTCAGCGCGCCACAATAGGGCCCGTTGCGCCCGGCTCAAGCCCCTTGAAGCGCTTTCTACGCTCTGTTACGATGGTGCTGCCGTCTTGCCGTCTGAGCCCGTTGAGGTAGCCGCAATGCATACATATCGAATCCAACGGACCCTGTCACTCGTCGCAGTGCTTGCCTTCGCGCTCCTTCTCGCTGGGTGCGGCGAGAGAGAACCCCCTGAGCCGCCGCCGCCTCCGCCGCCCACCCCGGAGGAAATCGCCGCCAAGATCATGGGGGATCTCCAACTCAATCAACCGCTCCCCGCGCCCGGCTCGACCTTTCCGACGGCGGCCGGTCGAAACTTTCTCAGTACCGTTAGGGGGGCAAAGACCCAGAATTCCGTCTCGCCCGACGGCGTGCTAGCCCTGCAGATCGTCTCACAAAGGCTCGACTCGCGCCTGCGCGCCCTTGAAGACAACGAACTGTGGGAGCATGTGCTGGCCTACAGCGATGCCCACCTCATATTAAATCCCGGATCGCGCAGATTCAATCGCACCCGGGATAAGGCGGTCGTCGAACTAAGGAAACCCCGGGTGACCATCGAGGGCTTCTTCTATGACGGAAGAACCGACCAGACTTCCGTCTTTATAGACTTCTATCTCCCAATGGAGAAGGTAACGTACGGAGAGAAGGTCCGTGTCGGCGAAGAGTTTTATGGACTCAAGATGGTCGAGATTATTGGAAGGAACCAGGGCGTTACCATGGAATACATGGAGACCGACGAGACATTCGACATCTTGTTCGAGCCCACGAACAGATAGCGCCGCCGCCCTTCACCATGATTCCAGATGTGCAAAGCTCCGTGACCGCACGCGAGTTCGCCAGTATCGTCGCACTAGCGGTCGCTCTCCTGGGCTTTTTCGCCTACATCAACACTTTCGACGGCGAATTCGTGTGGGACGACGCCTCCTCCATTCTACGCCATCAGCACGTGCGAAGCCCGGCCAAAATCGGCCACCTATTCACGGAAGACCAACATGCCTTCGCGGAGGGCCAGGGGAATTTCTACAGG
>JASJYE010000054.1 GCA_030123645.1 Candidatus Hydrogenedentota bacterium
CCCAGAAGAAGATGATGTCGAAGCCGGTGACCAGAACGTCGGTCGGGTAGAAGCGCGCAAGCTCGGGAGTCTTCTCGGGCCAGCCCATGGTCGAAAACGGCCACAGGGCCGACGAGAACCAGGTGTCCAGAACGTCGGCCTCGCGAGTCAGCTCGACGGAATTTCCGTAATGCTCGGTGGCGGCGG
Organism: Candidatus Hydrogenedentota bacterium; assembly: GCA_030123645.1. GTDB lineage: Bacteria > Hydrogenedentota > Hydrogenedentia > Hydrogenedentales > JASJYE01. Next base: position 187 of record JASJYE010000054.1, read on the forward strand.
CGCGGGCCTTGTCTTCGGTCATCTCGACGAAGATATGACCGTCGGGTCCGTACCAGGCGGGAATCCGGTGGCCCCACCAGAGCTGGCGCGAGATGCACCAGGGCTGGATGTTGCGCATCCATTCGAAATAGGTGTTTTCCCACTGCTTGGGCACGAAGCGGGTCTTGCCCTGCTCGACCGCCGCGATGGCGGGGCCGGCCAGGGTCTCGGCGTCGACGAACCATTGATCGGTCAGCCAGGGCTCGACCGCGACGCCGGAACGGTCGCCGTAAGGCACGGTATGTTCGTGCTCGACGACCCGCTCCAGCAGGCCGAGCCCGTCCATCTCGGCGATGATTTTTTTGCGCGCCACATAGCGCTCGAGGCCCCGGTAGCGCTCCGGCACGGCATCGTTGAGGCAGGCGTTTTCGTCGAAAATGTTAATCAACTCGAGATCGTGACGGCGGCCGACCTCGAAATCGTTGAAATCATGGGCCGGGGTCATCTTGACCGCGCCCGAGCCCTGGTCGGGGTCGACATAATCATCGGCGACGATGATCAGGCGGCGGCCGGTGCTCGGCTGGATGCAGTATTTCCCGACCAGCTCCGAATAACGTTCATCGTCGGGATGGACCGCGACCGCGGTATCGCCGAGCATCGTCTCGGGACGCGTGGTGGCGACCACGAGATGTTTATTTTCGTCGTCCTCCAGGGGGTATTTGAAATACCACAGGGAGCCCTTGACCTCGCGCTGCTCGACTTCCAGGTCGGAGATCGCGGTGTGCAGCTTGCAATCCCAATTGACCAGCCGCTTGTCGCGGTAGATCAGCCCCTGCTTGTAGAGATCGACGAATACCTTGCGCACCGCCGCCGAGAGTCCCTCGTCCATGGTGAAGCGTTCGCGCGACCAGTCGGCCGAGACGCCGAGGCGGCGCAACTGATTGGTTATGGCGCCGCCGGATTCCTCTTTCCACTTCCACACCCGTTCGACGAAGCCGTCGCGGCCCAGGTCTTGGCGGGTCTTTCCTTCCTCGGCAAGCTGGCGCTCGACCACCATTTGGGTGGCGATGCCGGCATGGTCCATGCCCGGCTGCCACAAGGTATCGCGGCCGCGCATGCGATGCCAGCGGATCAGGATGTCCTGCAAGGTGCTGTTGAGGGCGTGCCCCATATGCAGGCTGCCGGTGACGTTGGGCGGCGGAATCACGATGCTATAGGGATCGGCGGTGCCGCGCTTGCCGCAGCCATAGGCGCCAGATTTTTCCCAGGCGTCGTAAAGTCGCTGCTCGGTCGGCGCGTGCCGATAGGTCTTATCTAGCATTGTCGATCGGTTCACAGATGATCGGCGCGGCGGGTCGGCGCGTCCGCGACCCTCGGCCAGTGTTGAAAACGGCTCGGTGGTGAACGGCTCTAATCAGGATCGGCCTGGCGGACGAGCTTGCGGATTTCTTTCTGAACGATCCGCTCGACGATGATCGGCAGGTTCCGATCCAGCCATTCGCGCAGCATGGGGCGGATCATCTCGACGACGATATCCTCGACGGTGCTCCCCTTCCCGCTGAACTTGAGCTCCGTGGTTGGGGCCGGCGCGGGTTCGCTGGCTACGGCGAGCCTTGAAAAGGAGTCGATCGAAGCGCTGGAGGCGGCATCCGAAATCAAGGCTTCGACTTCAGCCACCATATTTTTTTCCGCCACCGGCTCGGGCTCGGGTTCCGGCTCGGGTTCCGGCTCGGGTTCCGGCTCGGGCTCCGATTCCGGCTCCGGTTCGGGTTCCGGCTCGGGCTCGGGCTCCGGCTCGGGCTCCGGTTCGGGCTCGGGTTCGGTAGAGGTTTCGGCCTTGGTTTCTTCACTCAGATCGACGGTCGTGCCATCATCCCGGAGCATTTGAGTCAACTCGAGTATATCGTCATCCTCCGCTCCACCGGCAGCCGAGTCACCCGCTTTCTCGGCGTCGGACGTATCTTCGGCGGGCTTGTCGTCGGCGGGCTTGTCGTCGGCGGACACCTCCGCTGCCTCGTCATCGGTGATGATGCGGCGGATGGACGCGAGGATGTCCTCCATCGATGGATCTTCTTGCGGTTTCTCGTCACTCATTCTGTCAAAATCCTACCGCGTCAAGGAGGGCGAAAGACTAAAACGAACCGGAAACAATTTCCAGCACATCCTGGTCATGGGCGATGCGGCATGAGTCGCGGGCTATTCAACTTTCCAAAAGCCCCAAGCCTTGTCGCGCACCGCTTTGTAATAGCGGGTTTCATCATAGATCGGCACGTCCAGCCCGAGAGCGACCACGGACAGCCGGCCGATAGCCGCCTTGAGGGAATAGCTCGCCACCACATTATCGCGCTCGGCGCGAACCAGGTCGATACGAACGTTGAAAAGCTCCTGTTCGGCGTCGAGCACATCGAGGATGGTGCGCGAACCGACGACGGCTTCCTGTTCGACGCCGTCAAGGGCGATTCCCGCCGCGCGCACGGCGTCCCGGAAAGCGACTATCTGGGCCCGCGCCGTCAGCAGACTTTCCCATGACTGGGTTACGTTCTCCAACACGGCGCGGCGATTTTGCTCGATCTCGATGCGGCGCTGGGAGGCGACTTCGCGGGCGGCTCGCACGTCCGAATGTTCCGCTCCCGATTGGTAGAGCGGAATGGTCATGCTGGCGATGATCTGTGTGCGCGTGATCAAGCTGCCGCGCGACGAAGTATCCTCTTTGCGGCTGATTTCGCCGTTCAACTCGACGGTCGGCAAGAGGACCGCCATTCGCGCGTCGATGTCGGCGCGGGCGGCGCGTTCGATATACAGGGCCCGCAGGATCACCGGGCTTTCCTTGGTGGCGATTTCGCGGGATGCAAGCTCGCTCTCCGGCAGGTCGTTGAGCGGCGGCGGCGGCGTCAGATTCTCCGGCAGGGAACCGGTGACATTGAGATAGGCGGCCCGGGCAACGATCAGATCGGATTTGCCGCGAACCTGTTCGGCGATCGCGTTGGAGACCCGCGCCTCGGCCTGGGCGACGTCGGTTCGGGTCACTTCACCGACCTCGAAGCGATCCTGGGCGGCCTGAAGCTGGCGCCTGAGTCGTTGCTCGTTGTTGATCGCCAGCTCGAGCACCTGCTGGTCGCGCAGCACGTTCATATAGGCGCTGGCCACCTGGAGTAGTACGTTCTGCTCGGTTTCGACGAGCCGGGCGCGGTCGGCCATGACCAAATTCTTGGCGCGCCTGGTTTCCGCCACTGTCCGCCCGCCCCGAAAGAGCGGCTGGATGATCGTGAGCGAGAGGGTCGAGGGGGTGCGATTCTCTCCGGCCGAGAAGGCGGTTGATTCGGTCTCCACATCCGCCTTGCCGATTTCGGTAGTCACCCACACCGTGGGACGCCACCCCGAAAGCGCCCGGGGCACCCGCTCGTCGGTCGACCGCAGGGACGCGCGCTCGACGAGCAGGGTCGGATTGTTGAGATAGGCCGAGACCAGGGCTTCATTGAGGGTTTCGCCCCTCGCCCCGACACCCATTACACCCGTTATAAGGAGAGCAAGGATGCCGAGCGACATCCGATTGACCCACGAATTCATAAGCCGCATTCCCACTGCTCGCGCCACCATCCCATTGAGATTAAAGCACAAGAGGTGAAAACACAAAACCACGTTCGCTGCCAAAGCCGGGCAAGAGCGGAACCGACGCATCGAACAGGACGCGGCTGGACAGCACGCCATGCAAGCGACGCAGGAGCGTCGCCCGCCCGACCCGATTGGCGCCGGTGACCACGGCGACCATGCGGCCGCCTTCGACAAGCTGGTCGGACAGCGCCCGGGGCACCTCCTCCACCGCGCCTTCCAGAACGATGACGTCATAGGGCGCCTGTTTGGCGTAGCCTTCAGCGAGCTCGCCAGTGACCACCGCCGTATTGTCGGCGTCGAGTTCGGTCATCAGCGCAATGGCGGCCTCGGCCAGGCCCGCCTCGCTTTCGACGGCGACGACCGTATCGGCAAGGCGCGCCAGCACGGCGGTCGAATAGCCGGTCGCGCAGCCGATATCGAGGACCACGTCGCCGGCCGTGATCGCCGCCGCCTGAAGCAGGCGCGCCAGCACCATGGGCTCCATCAGATAGCGTCCCTCCGAGACCGCGATATCCTCGTCCACATAGGCGATGCCGGCGAATTTTTCCGGCACGAACCGTTCGCGCGGCACGGCGGCCATGGCCTTGAGCACACGATCGTCGGTCACCTTGTTGGGGCGAACTTGATTCTCCACCATATTGGCGCGGGCGGTGTCGTATGCGGGCATGCGGGTTCCTTCGAAAGACCGCCGAGTTATACTTGTCCCCAAGGTTAAAGACAACGCCCCGGGCGCCTCCGACACACCGCTTGACCGTCCCGCGCCGGGCGGCCTATATAGCCCGGTCCCGCCAGGCCGGGTAGCAAAGTGGTAATGCACGGGACTGCAAATCCCTGATCGTCGGTTCGATTCCGACCCCGGCCTCCATCATCGTTTTTTGGCTTTTGATTCTAAACGATTTTTTGGCCGTAATTGTCCCGCTGGACGGTTTGATGCCATGAAATGGCTACCTGTCACCGCGGGTTGGTATTATCCGGGAAATGTCGGCTAGTATCAGCCGCCATGCGAATTTCACCCCTTCACGCTCTCTGGCGCCGCATTCCCAGGCCTGTTCGGTCGGGTGTTTTTAATTTTTGCACCAGTGCGCTCGCGCCGCATGCCTGCCCTCTGGAGCAGACCCGCCCTGGCACGGTTACCGTGGCCGGGTTGTTCTCTGTTTCGTCCGGACTGGGCCACGGCGCCCGAAGGCTTCTGAAAGGTCTGCGAGAGAGTGATATTGATGCCCAGGCATTCGACCTTGGGCCGGCTTTCAGGCAAAGCGACATAGCCTGGCATGCTTGCCAGTCAACAAGCGGAAGCGGGCCACTTATTGTTCATATCAACGGCCCGCATCTTCCCTATGCGCTGCTTAGAATACCGTCCAAACTCAGAGCCAAGCGATATGTAATCGGTTATTGGAACTGGGAACTTCCCGTAGTTCCGCATGAATGGCGCATAGCCGAGAAACATGTCCATGAAATCTGGACGCCGAGCCAGTTCACGGCGCAAGCATTGCGAGCCCGCATCGATCTCCCTGTCCATGTTGTGCCATACCCGTTCGGGGTAACACCCCCCGCCCCCCGGCAACGCTCTGATATCGGCGTACCCGAGAACGCCTTCCTCGTGTTCAATTCATTTAACGCGGGGTCGGGCTATTCAAGAAAAAATCCAGACGCCCTTGTCGACGCTTTCATCCAGGCTTTCGCAGACCATCGGGATGCCTACCTGCTGATCAAGATCGGCAATCCCAACCTGGCCCGATCACAAATCGACAGGCTGCGAGAGCGCATCGACAAGCACAATAATATATCAATATTAACAGGGGCATACAGCGACACAGAGGCGCTTCAGCTTGTCATGATGTCCGATGCCGTGGTAAGCCTCCACCGATCCGAGGGGTTCGGGTTCTTGATGGTGGAAGCCATGCATCTTGGCCGCCCCGTGGTGGCTACAAATTGGTCGGGCAATGTAGATTTTTTATCCGACCGGAACAGTTGGCCTGTTTCCTATGCCCTGGCCAGCTGCTTTGATCCCCAGGGAACCTATAATCTTGAAGGAGCGGCGTGGGCGGAACCCGACGTCAAACAGGCGGCTGAACATCTGCTCGAAATATACCGGGATCCAGACAGCGCCCGTCACAAAGCCGGCATTGCGCAACAAGACATCGTTGACTACACCTCCATTAATCGCTTTAAAGCGGCTCTACCACAGAGCTTTCTTGAGTATTGCCAGCCAAATTCAACGTGAGGAGACCGCGCTTTCTCCCACCCTGAAAGACAGGGCGCGCAGGCGAAAAGCTAGATGACAAACGTCCTGTTCCTATACTGGGGCCGCAAAGGTGGTGGCGTGCACTACACGGCGGAACTTCTGGAAAGCGATTTCTCCGCGCGCAACATTCGTGTTTTCAGCTCCTTGTCCTCTTCGGGAGACATGCGGAAGTTTCGGCGCCATTGCGACCTTTGGCAGATCACCTACAGCGGCAAACTATCTTTTGTTTTATCGAGCTGCTTACTGCCCTTTTACCTGATCCGCCTGCTCTTATTTATCCGCCGAAACAATATCCAGGTGGTCTATGTGCCCATGCGGCATGTGTGGTCGCCTGCCATCAATAGCTTTTTGCATCTATGCGGCGTGCCGGTCATCCATTGTGTTCACGACGCCAGACCCCACCCAGGCGACCCGAATATTCTGTGGAACTTTTTCCTGCGCTGGGAACTTCGATTCTCAACCGCCGTTGTCGTCCTTTCAAACTCCGTGCGTCAACTTCTGGAGGAGCGATGCGGCGACATGCTACGGCGGAAAACCATACATCTTTCCACCCTCCCGGTATTCAGGGGCCCTCGAGTCGAGGCAGGCAACGCTGCCAGCCCTCCCCGCTCAACAACCAATTTTGTTTTTTTTGGGCGAATAGCTCCCTACAAAGGACTGGATATCCTGGTGCGCGCCTTCTCCTCTCTGCCCTACGAGCAGGCGCGGCTGACCATTGTCGGAACGGGAACCCTGTCGGACGATCTTCGAAGCGCTATCGAGAGCGACGACAGGATCCATTGTCGCCTCGCATGGCTGGATGAGAATGAAATCAGCGCCATACTCAGGGCCCAGGACATCATGGTTCTGCCATACACCGAGGCCAGTCAGTCCGGAGCGGTGATGTCGGCTTTTGGCGCGGGGCTGCCGGTTATCGCGTCGTCAGTCGGCGGGCTTGCGGAACAAGTCCGAGAAAACGTCACCGGCCTCGTGCTCGACGAACCCACTTCGGAAAACCTTCAGCGGATTATGAAACGAATATGCGAAGCGCCTGAAATAATTGTAAAATTAAGGGAAGGCGTATCTGACCATGTTTCCCATGGAGTTCATTGGGCCTCGGTTGTAGGCCGCCTTGCGGACCTGTTCAGGCAGGTTGGTCAGGGTGTACAGTAAACATTGAACATCCCCTGCCAAACCCTTATTATAATAACCAAGGACATATGCAGGAGTTGAGGAATGTACACCAATCCGCAAAAACTCGGTGAGGACGAGGTGAAAGCTCTACGATGTGAGGCTGGCCTTTGGCTAAAAAAACTGCGTGAGAAACGCGGGCTGTCTCAGCGCCAACTCGCCACTCAGGTAGGAATAGATTATTACACTTTCATCTCTCAGCTGGAAACAGGCCGCGGCCGCATTCCTCCCGACCGCTATGAAGCCTGGGCCAAGGCGCTTGGCATCGGCACCTACGAGCTAGTATACAATTTGATGCAGTACTACGATCCGATTTCGTTTAAAATACTCTTTGGCAATCAGTGTTCTGGCGCGGACGACAGCACCGAACAGCACAGCGTCTAAAAGTTTCCCCGTCTGAAAGACACCACAATGTCAGTGATAGCTTTCTTAACGCCGAGAGAACTTCCATCCGACTGGAGCCAGCAAGAATTAGCCGAGCTTTATCGTGTGGAAGATACCCTCCTGCAAGCCGGGATCGCGGTAGAGACTGAGCGTGGGCGAACCGAAGAGGGCGATCCCTGGATTGTGTTTTGCCGTCAAGAAACGGGAGAAGTAATCATACACTTTGCCCGGTGTGATGGCCTGTACATTGCCGTTGGCGCATTTTTCCAGGGTGTCCTGAGGGGCAACAGCTTCTCTGCCATCGTCCGACAGTTCCTCGACAACCAACCTCTTCTGCTGCCTCGTCGGCGGGGCAACAACGACACCAACCTGTTCCTGCATCCCACGGTAATGCTGATGGCTTTCGTAACCACGGCATTTTTGATCTCTCAAGAAGCCGACCCTGCAATGACCAGCAGTACCGCGGGTAAGGAAGACCCGTTCAAGGGAGATTCGCTGCTCATGCGGGTCGCACAGGCTGTGCGCACGTCTCTTAATGACGTAAAATCAACGGTCAACGATTTTACGGGAACGACAGGAAATGTCGCTCCCGCGGCTCTGCTTTCCGCGCTTCTCATAGTGGAAGACAGCCAAGCCAACAAGCAAACAGATGCCGAAAATCAGGGCGCATACCCCACGCTCGAAGTCGCCAATGCTCCGCTAACCGATGATCAGGCATCGTTGGCCACAGAGCGGCAAGTGACCTTAAGCGCCCAAAACGAGAACCAATCCTTCGCCGAAACAATTGATCCGGCCATTGCGCCCAACCACTTCGGTGAAGAGATAGAACAGGCGGCTGGCAATTCGCCAAAGAGCATCGTGACCGCGGAATTTATCGAGTTCGATGAAAGCACCACCATACCTCTGTTGCCTTCTTTCGAAGAGACGTCTGTTTATACGGCCCAAAACACGACCTACAGTGCGGAAGAGGCGGAAATTTCAGATCTCGATGGTGCAGATCCTGTCGCTGTATCCGCTGACTCGGCATTCGCTCAGGATGGCAAATATGAAGTCGTCGTCGCGGACATTGTCAGTTACAGCGAAAACGCCTGGAGTTCTTACGACTTTACGGCATTCCGCGAACTCGATGAAATCTCGGCTGATTTGAATATCCATCTCAGCCGACCCGTCGAAATAATTTATGGAGCATTCGACAGGGATACGTCGCAAGACACTCTCAGCCGACCCGTCGAAATAATTTATGGAGCATTCGACAGGGATACGTCGCAAGACACTATCATCGACATTGCATTTGATACCGTTGTAGACGCAAAATCGGCTGTCGACGCTTCCCAAGGCGCCATTGATTCCGATGGTCAAATGAGGACCTATGACTCGATCGCCAATAGCTTCGTCAGGCAATTCATAGCTTCGGCGACGGACCTGCAGGTATTGTTGTATGGTTCTGATCTGATTTTAGTAGACACCGATCAAATAGATAGTTCCCAGGGATATCTGTCTGTCTATACATGGGACTTTCAAGACGGCAGCACGATAAGCATCATCGGTATCGTTTCCGATGAACTAACTCAGATGATCGCCTAGCGGATTCACAGGAGCCTTTTAATGCCACCGACTATTCTTGCCGACGCCATTCATGGCGTCACACTCTCCAATGGAGTTCTACGTATTCGCCTGGCCAAGATCGTCGGCGACAACAAAATGGAAGAAGCTGGAACTTTATTGCTGCCCGCCAATCAAGCCGGCCCCATCATCTCTCAGATGGCAAACAGCCTGAAAGAAATTTCCGATAAAGTGAAAGAACAGCAAAGCGAAACCCTGGCCGAAGAAGCTGTAGCAGCTTTTGAAGCAGACGATGCAATAGACACTGAATAAGCGGCGCAACCTGATCTTTCATGTTGCCAACCTCTAGGGCACTGACGCAAAAACAGGATTCACAAACTTCCGCGCTCACCCGCACCTTCCGAATGAGTCGGTGCGCTAGAAAACAAGCTTGATGGTAAAAACAGCATTCATAACCGGTATATCCGGACAGGATGGGGCTTATCTTGCGAAGCTTCTGCTGGAAAAAGGATACCGAATTGTCGGCGCAACACGCCGCACCGCGTCTATCAATACGCACCGGCTTCAATATCTTGGAATAGAGCAAGATATTGAATTTGTTGAATTTGATCTCCTTGAATTCACAAATATTTTACGCGTCATAGAGCGCACCGCGCCAGACGAGATTTATAATTTAGCGGCCCAGAGCTTTGTCGGGACATCGTTTGAACAGCCTCTGTTCACAGCCGATGTCGATGCCATGGGCGTCACCAGAATCCTCGAGGCCATTCGCACGTTCGGCATGACAAACTGCCGCTACTACCAAGCCTCAACCAGCGAATTGTTTGGCAAGGCTCAGGCTGTGCCGCAAAACGAACAAACATCTTTCCACCCACGCAGTCCTTATGGCGTGGCTAAGCTGTACGGGCACTGGATTACCGTGAACTACCGTGAAGCCTTCGGCCTGCATAGCTCTTCGGGCATTCTGTTCAATCACGAATCACCGCTGCGCGGCGTTGAGTTTGTCACGCGCAAGATCACCCTCGGCCTCGCCAACATCGCGGCCGGCAACCAGGATGTCTTGGAGCTGGGCAACCTGGACGCCCAGCGGGACTGGGGTTTTGCCGGCGACTATGTGGAAGCCATGTGGTTGATGCTGCAACAAGACGAACCGGGTGACTACGTCATCGCCACCGGAAAGACCCATTCCATTCGCAAGTTCATCGAAATTGCCGCCCCTCTATACGGCATGGAAATCGAGTGGTCCGGTGAGGCAGAAGACGCCATAGGGATCGACCGCAAGACGGGTAAAACAATCATAACAATTAACCAGGCGTTCTTCAGGCCCGCTGAAGTAGACCTCCTGATAGGCGATTCTTCCATAGCGAGGGACAAGCTCGGTTGGAACTGCAAAACCAATTTTTCGGAGCTGGTTGAAATGATGGCCGCGGCCGACCAAAAACGCGTCGGTGAGCGCCAGGTAAATTTCTAGGGCAATTCATGTTTGAATCGAATCATTCAAATCTGAATTTTCCTGATTGCGGCGGATGCCGCAATCCGCCGCGAAGCGGGCGTAAAGCCTGCGTGGCGCTTGAACGCAGTTTGATCGCGTGAGCGCGATCAAACTTGAAACGCTGTAGAGCGCCGACTCATCCGCAAGATCCGGCTCATACCACCGGCCCTTGGCATAACGCATTGAAGTAATTGGTGCCCCCAGGGAGACTCGAACTCCCACGTCCTTACGGACAACAGATTTTGAG
>JASJYE010000364.1 GCA_030123645.1 Candidatus Hydrogenedentota bacterium
TCACATGTTCGCCGAAAAGGCCAGCGACCTCGAGTGGATTTTCGCCCGCGAACTCGGCGATGTGCTGTCCGTGGTCGCGCAGGACATCGAGATCACCATCGAGTGCCATGGGGGCATTCGGCCGATTCGCATCCTCGGCCGGGACGCCGAAATCGTGGGTCAGCGCGTGACCACGATCATGAATCAACTCTACAGCGATCAGGACAAGTACGTGTTTCTCGAAGTCGAGTTGCCGGCGACCTTCGATCGCATCAAGCTGGTGGACGCACAGAGCGGGGCCGGCGGGCTGAAACTTCAGGTGGCCGACGTACGTGTGCGCTTCAACAACACCCTGACGCAGCGCGAAGTCACGGACTCCGCTCTCGTATTCGTTGAACTCACGAACTCGCCCGAGACCGTCGAGAAGCGCACGAATGCCGCGGTCATGGCCTCTGTCATCGAGCAGATCGGCGTCGAGCGCAACATCGCGGCCGTGCAGCTCCGCGACGAAGGCAAGGTCGAAGAGGCGCGACAGGCTCTTGTCTCGAACACCGTGTTCTTGATCGAGAACGCGGAGAAATACGATAGTGAGTCCTTGCGCGAGTACAGCGTGAAAAACAAGCTGGCAGAGGAAAACCTCGACGACGATAACTGGCGCTATCAACGGAAAGTCATGAAAGAAGAGCAACACGCCATAACCAATCAGCAGCGCGCCACCGGAAAACCATAGGACGGGTGACCCGTATTGAAGCCGAAACTCCTTGCCGTCTTTCTGCTTATCGTGTTCGCACCCCTGGCCATCCTCGGATGGCTGGGGCTGCGCTTCGCCCGGACCGAGGGGGAACTGATGCGCCACAGGGTTCAAGAGGTCATGGCGGTACTGTTGCGCGACTTTGACGCGGACATCGCCGGACTCCTGGAACAGCGCGAGCGCGAACTGATGGCTTTGCCCCCCATTGCCGGCAGACCGCCCAACGAGGTCCGCGCGCTGATACGCACTTTGCCCGCGGTCAACCAGCTTTTCGCGCTGGATGAACGCGGTGTTCTGATGTATCCCGACGCGACCAAGGAGCTTTCATCGACCGAGGAAGCCTTCCTGCGCCGAACGTCGGACATCTGGCGCCGGCATGACATTCTCGCGGCAGCGGGGGACGCCGGGTCCGATCGGACGGCTCCAGTACGGAAATCAGACCAGCCGCCCGAGCGCTCGTCTCAGAAGGGATGGCATTCGTGGTACTGGGGCGAAGGCGTGAATCTCATCTTCTGGTGGCGGGAGGCCTCCGGGACCATCGTTGGCGCAGAGCTGAACCGGTCGCGGCTGATGGCCGATATCATTGCCGTACTCCCGGAAACTGGGAATGTGCCCATGAGCCAAGAGGGCGTGGTGGGGATGAATCGGCTAGTGAATTCAAAGCGCGAACCGGTCTACCAATGGGGTCACTATCTTCTTCCGGACGGGGAACTGCCGTTGGTAACTATCGATCTCAGCCCCCCTTTGTCGGCATGGCAGCTTGAATCTTATTTGCACTCGCCCCTGGTCGACGCCGACTTCGGCCGCGGGCTCATGTTCAACGTCTTTGGCGGGCTGGCCTTCCTTGCAGCCGCGCTCGTGGGCCTGGCGGTGTACTTCTATCGGGAACAGACGCGCGACCTCCGCGAAGCGCAGCAGCGCGTGAACTTTGTAAACCAGGTCTCCCATGAACTCAAGACGCCTCTCACGAACATTCGGATGTACGCTGAGTTGCTCGAAAGCCATTTGGAGGAAGCCGCCGAAAAGCCGAAGACCTATGTGGGCGTAATCGTTGCCGAAAGCCAACGCCTGAGCCGCCTGATCGGCAACGTACTCTCCTTCAGCCGAAGCCAGCGAAACGCCCTGACCGTGCACGGGACCCGGGGCTCGGTGGACGATGCCCTGCGATGCACCATACAGAGCTTCGAACCCTCGCTCGCTAAGCGGGGCATAGAAACGAGATTCAACGCGAACGCGACGGATACGATAGAATTCGATCGCGATGTACTCGAACAGATCGCCGGAAACCTGCTGAGCAACGTTGAGAAATACGCGCAGGGGGCCGATCGCGTAGACATCACCAGCGTTTTGGACGGTGAAAGCGTCACTATAACCGTCGCCGACAACGGCCCCGGCATTCCGGCCCGCGAACGCGACCGCATTTTCCAGCCATTCCACCGGGTATCGAACAAGTTGACGGACGGGGTCGCCGGCGCCGGGATCGGGTTATCCATCGCCCGCGACCTGGCGCGTTTGCACGGGGGCGACCTTGTTCTGGATCCCTCCGAAAAGGGTGCACGCTTCAAGGTCGTGCTTCATGTGCTACCGACCAGGACCCAGGAACCATCATGAAAGTTCTCGTTGCAGAGGACGACGCCAACATCCGGGCCGGCCTCATCGACGTGCTCGAAAACGAAGGCTACCACACCGTCGAGGCGTCTACGGGCGAAGAAGCGCTTGAGGTGTACCAGCGGGAGCGTCCCGACTTCATATGTCTGGACATTATGATGCCCGGCGTCGACGGCTACGAAGTCTGCAAGAGAATTCGGCGCGTCGACAGCGCCGTACCGGTCATCTTCATCAGCGCCAAGTCAGAAGAAATCGACCGCGTCCTGGGGCTCGAGCTCGGCGCGGACGACTTCATCACAAAACCCTTCGGGGTCCGAGAAGTCATCGCCCGAATCCGCGCCGTCACGCGCAGGTGCCTCGCGGTCCGAAGCAACACGCCCCGGTATGAGCCCTTCGAGATGGGCGACCTAGGCGTATTCCCCTCCGAGCTTCGCGCACGCCGGGAAGGTGAGACCATCGAACTTAGCTTCCGCGACGTCCGAATCCTCGAATTGCTCCACAGACATCAGGGCGAAGCCGTCGATCGTGAAACGTTTTTCAACGAGTGCTGGGGTTTGGACCACATGCCGAACAGCCGCACTCTTGACCAGCACATCTCGCAACTCCGAAAACGCATCGAGAAGGACCACAAAAACCCGGCGATAATTCGCACGGTACACGGCGTCGGCTACCGTTACGACGGCTGAATTCTTGTGCCCTTCGCAAATAATAGAACGTCAAGAATCCATAGGCCTCCATCCGATATCCCTTCGGCAAGGCCGTGCAGCTACTTTTTGCCACAGGGCAGCGACTCGGCGAAGTTTCAGCAATGCGCTGGAGCGACATCGACCTAGACTATAGTTTTGCGGTTTTTCCCGAGGACCAATGCCATCCTACCTTGATCA
>JASJYE010000365.1 GCA_030123645.1 Candidatus Hydrogenedentota bacterium
GCAAAAAAGGGACTTTTGAGCCCTTTACAAAAGTAGACCCAAGCGGAGCGAGGTAGGAGCGCAGACGGGCCGGAACCACCGGTTTGGAATATGTCCCTTTTCTTGCGTCGCATGGAGGCCGCAAAACAGGGACAGTCCCGTCTCCGCTCGTGCCTCGCTTCGCTTGGGACAGTCCCCGTTTTGCTCGGCTTCCAACGCAGCAGAGGGGGCCAAACACTCTCACGTCGTGGAGGTGCACGTGCGCATCGTCTTTTTCGGAACGCCCGGCCTGGCCGTCCCTTCACTTGAAGGCGTAGCGGCCGCCCACCAGGTCAGCGCCGTCGTCTGCCAGCCGGACAAGCCTCAGGGCCGGAGCAAGAGGCCCGTCCCTCCCGCTACGAAGGTCTGGGCCGAGGAGGAGCAAGGCATCGAGGTCAGCCAGCCCGCCAAGCTCAACGACGGCGTCTTCGAGGCGTGGCTGCGCGGCCAGGCCCCGGAGGTCTGCGTCCTTGCCGCCTATGGCCGCATCCTGAAGCAGGCCATCCTCGACGTCCCGCGCTACGGATTCCTCAACGTACACGCGAGTTTGCTGCCACGCCATCGCGGCCCCTCGCCCATCCAGACCGCGATCCTCGAGGGCGATGGCGAGACAGGAGTGACCATCATGCGACTCGACGCCGGCACCGATACCGGCGATATGCTGCTTCATAAGGCGATTCCCATTGACAGCGGCGATACCACCGAGTCGCTCGCAAAGAAACTCGCCGAGTTAGGCGCGGAGTTGATCCTGGAAGCCCTCAACCTCGTTGAATCCGGCGCGGCGCTCTACGAGAAACAGGACGAATCCCTGGCCACGCACACCAAGATTTACAAAAAGGAAGACGGCCGCGTCCGCTGGAACATGCGCGCCCGCGGCATCCACAATCTTGTACGCGCCTTCGTTCCATGGCCGGTCGCGTACTGCCGCTTCCAAGGCGATACAGTTCGCATTCATAAAACCCGCGTAGTCGAGACCGGGGAAGACAGGCCGCCTGGGACCGTTCTACTGGTGCGTGAGGACGACATCGTCGTTGCGGCCGGCGAGGGGGCCCTCGCCATCGAAATGATTCAGGCCTCCGGTAAAAAGGCCATGCCCATGGCCGACTTTCTGCGCGGAAACACCATCGAGGCCGGCGACCTCTTCGAGGATGTGTAGCAGTGCCCGTCGATCTAGTGCGCGACGCCGCCATTGACGTCCTCCTTCGCATCACGAACAAGGATGCACACATCGCCCAAGCCCTCGACCGCACCCTAAAGCGCAAAGCAGGAAGACTATCCGGCCGCGGACGCCGTTTCCTCACGCACCTCGTCTACGGCACGACGCGGCACGCCCTGCTCTGTGATGAAGTCATTGTTCCATTGCTTCGTCAGCCTATCGAGAAGCTGCCGTTGCCCATCCGGCTCATCCTGCGGATGGCTGTCTTCCAGGCGCTGTTCTGCGGCAACGTCACCTTTCCCTCCATGGTGCACACATCGGTTGATCTCGCGAAGAGACGCGGGCACGCCGGCACCGCCCGCCTAGTAAACGCAGTCCTGAAACGCGTGCCGCAAACCATCGAGGAAGTTTCTCTGCCGGATAAGGCACAGGCCCCTGCCGAGTACTTGAGCGTGCGCTACAGCATGCCCCCGTGGCTCGTAGATCGATGGCTTAAAGAGTTCGGCCTCGAACTCACCGAAACGATCTGCGCCGCTTCGGACACTGAGGCCCCCCGGTGCATTCGGACGAATACCATGTTAACGTCCCGCGACGATCTTCAAGCAACGTTAAACAAGAGCGGGGTTGCCTCCCTCCCCTTCGCCCAGGTTCCGGAGGCCCTCGACCTGGGCGATGCGCCCGTCCCTATGAGAAGCAAAGCCTTCCAGGGCGGGCTCTTTTTCGTCCAGGATCCCGCCTCCATGCTCCCGCCGAATCTGTTGGAGCCGCAGCCCGGCGATTGGGTATTAGACCTATGTGGCGCGCCCGGCGGAAAAACTACGCATATTGCACAGCTCACTCGAGGAGAGGCCCGGGTCGTGTGCAACGACCTCAGCCCGTATAAATTTCGACGTGTCCAAGAAAATCTCCAGCGGCTGCAGGTCCCAGGCGTGCACCAAGTCGCCTCAGACGGCGCCAGGCCTCCTTTCCGCCCCATATTCGACCGCGTTCTCCTCGACGCCCCGTGCAGCGGCCTCGGGACCCTCCGGCGCCGCCCGGACCTCAAATGGCGCCTCCGGGAGAACGATATCCCTCGTCTCGCTGCGCTTCAACAGACCCTTTTGCGTTCGGCCATCGAAGTCTGCAAAAATGGGGGCCTCGTTGTGTACTCGGTGTGCACCTTCACGCCCGAAGAGACCGGCGAGGTCATCGCTTCTGTCTTGGGGGACGGAACGGTTGCTTTCGAGGACGGACCCGAATGGCTAGGACCGTGGAAAACGGGCAGGGGACAGTACAAGACACTTCCGGGCCAGAGCCCCCTGGACGGGTATTACCTGGCACGCCTTCGCAAGGTTTCCTGAGCGCTTTGTCGTTCACCTTCCGATTTCTCGGCTGGTGCGTCCGGTGGAGCTTCGCGGCCCTCCTCTTTCTGGCGGTCATGGGAATCTCCGGCTACTTCGTGTTCAATCAGGCCGTGAAAGGCGGCGGCGCTGTCCTCGTGCCCGATGTAACGGGCCTGCCCATCATAGACGCGGTGAATGTCCTTTCCGAAGCCGGCCTCGAACTTGGGACGCAGAAACAGATCGTGAACGACCGAGTTCCCGAATATCACGTTATCGTGCAAAGACCAAGCGCGAATCGCGTGGTCCGTGCCGGACGCAAAGTCAGCCTTTCAATCAGCGCGAAAAGAGAATATAAGAACGCACCGAACCTCATAGGAAAAGGCCTGGAGGAAGCCCTGCAAGAGCTCGAGGGCACACGGTTGCGCCCCGGATCCGTGGCGCGCCTTTCACGCGACGCCCCCGCTGATACTGTGCTCGGGCAAGACCCGGAAGCCCACGCGCCCATCTCGACCGGCAGCGAGATCCATCTCCTCGTAAGCGACGGCCCCAAGGCAAAGCCCATATTCATGCCTGACATCCTTGGGAAGTCCATGGAGGAGGCCCAACTCGTTCTCGCGAATCTCGATGTCTCCGTCGTCCCTTACAAGGTAAACAGGGCGGGCGAAGAATACGAGGTTGTTCTCGCACAGGCCCCCGAACCCGGAACCCTGCT
>JASJYE010000366.1 GCA_030123645.1 Candidatus Hydrogenedentota bacterium
AGTTGCATCGTGGAACGCCAGGTGTCTTCCGTGCCTCACGGACAATCTATCGGCACGAGCGACGATTCGCCTTCGAATGCCACACGAGACCGTCTATTTGACTCTCCGAATGCCGCTCGTGAGCGCCCATTCAAAGGTCTGGAGGGATAGATTATGGCCGGGACGCGCGCGATGGCCTCGAAGGTCCTTAGCGCTGGCGATCGCATTTCCTAGGCCTCTTGCAGCAGGCCTTCCATCACTTTTTCGTAATGGAGGTCCGTGCTCCCGCACCTCGATTCGTAGGACTTCGCGCGCCGGTAAAAAAGCGCGATATCGTGCTCACGCGAAGTGCCGATGCCCCCGTGGATCTGAACGGCCCGCTCGCTCACAAATTTGTAGTTCTCGTTGGTCGCGGCCTTCAGCGCCGAGGCAGCGGCAGAGAAGTCCTCGCCGTCGTCCACCATGCTTGCCACTTGGTAAAGATAGCTGTTCGCCGTGTCGTGCGCCAGCAGCATGTTCACCAGGTAATGCTGGATAACCTGATTCCCGCCAATGACCCGTCCGTATTGCTCCCGTTCTTTCGCATACCCCGTGGTCATCGCGATGCATACCTTGCACCCGCCGAGCATTTCGGCGGCTTGCGCGATTGCGGCCCTGGCCTGCGTCTTTTCGAGAATAGGCCAAGCGCCGCCCAGCGGTCCTATGATATCCTCTTTGGACACCCTTAGGTCCGCCAATTCGACTACGCAAGTATTGTCCATCGCGATAGTTGGCATCTTGGTAGCAGTCACCCTAGAAGCCTGCGCATCGACGAGGAAAAGTGTCGGGCCCTTTCCTTCAACCACCGCAGCGACTATCAGTTTGTGGGCGATGTTGGCATCGCGCGCGAAATACTTCGTCCCGCTAAGGGTATAGCCGTCGTCCAAAGGCGCCGCCTTCATGGCGATTCCGCTTTCGAGATAACTGCCCTCTTCCTCATACTGGGCGAGACTAACAATGAGGCTCCCCTCGGCGATGGCGCCCAGGAGTTCCACCTTTTGCTTTTCGGAACCGCCCTCAAGAATGATCGAGCCGCATTCCACCACCGTAGAAAAAAACGGGCTCGGGAAAAGCGCCTTCCCAATCTCCTCCTGGATGACAACGAGATCCATAAAGGACCCGCCGAAACCGCCGTAGGCCTCGGGAAAGG
The DNA here is from genome assembly GCA_030123645.1 of Candidatus Hydrogenedentota bacterium. GTDB lineage: Bacteria > Hydrogenedentota > Hydrogenedentia > Hydrogenedentales > JASJYE01. The sequence continues at coordinate 1,169 of JASJYE010000366.1, forward strand.
CCATCCCGAGCCAGCCCAAATCGGCTACCTGCTGCCACAGGTCGGCAGAATACCCTTCAGCGCTTTCCTCGAGTTCCTTGACCTTTTCAAAGGGACATTCGTTCGCGAGAAATCTCGCCGCCGAATCGCGCAACATGTCCTGTTCAGATGTAAAACTGAGATCCATTTCCGTAGGGCTCCTTAGTTGAACCGGGGCAAACCAAGGCCCGCCCAGGCGATAATGTTTCGCTGAATCTCCGATGTCCCCGCGGCAATATTGCCCCCCATGCAGCGTTGGTACGCGTCGATCATGATTCCGTTCAACGGGGCCCAGGGAGACGCTTCCAACTGACCGTGCAAGCCCATAAACTCCGTCGAAAAATTCGCCATTCTTTGCGTCAACTCGCTGCCAAACACCTTCGATTGCGAAGCCAGCGTCGCCGAAACCGCCAGATTCCCCTTCTCTTGCTCCCAGGCAACCTTGTACGCCAGGGCACGGCCAAGCTCCACGTCAATATGCAGCTTCGCCAGCTTCTGCCGGATCAGCGGATTCTCGATGAGAAACCCGCCGTCCCGTTTGGTCGTCCTGGTGTATTCAATGAGTTCCTTCAGACGCTCCCGCACGGAAATGAAGCCGCCAATGCCCGATCGCTCGAAATTCATCGTGGCCCGCGTCGACTTCCAGCCCGCGTTTTCCTCGCCGATCCGGTCCTCCTCCGGAACGATTAGGTCCGTGAAATACACTTCGTTGTAAAAGTGGGAGCCGTTCATGTATTTGATGGGCCGAACCTCAATGCCCGGCGCCTTCATATTTTCGATGTTGAACACCGAAAGGCCGCCGCTCCGCTTCTGATCGGGGTCCGTCCGGGCCAACAAAAACATGTGGTCCGCGCGATGCGCGCCCGTGGTCCAGATCTTCTGGCCGTTCACCACGTAGTGTCCGCCCCGATACTCCGCGCGCGTCTTCAGCGCAGCCAAATCCGACCCCGCGTCGGGCTCGCTCCAGCCTTGGCAATAGCTGACCTCGCCCCGCGCAATAGGAGGAAGAATCCTTTTTTTCTGCTCTTCGTTGGCGAACTGCATCAGCGTCGGCGCAAACATCTTGATCCCGAAGCCATCGATGCCCGGCGCCCGGTAAGTAGCATGGACTTCACTAAACAAAAGCTGGTCTATAAGCGGCGCGCCGCGGCCGCCATACTCCTCCGGCCAAGCCATCGTAAGCCAGCCCTTAGCCGCCAACTTCTTCTGCATCGACCGGTGGAATTCCCAACACTCGTCCGAGCTGTAAAGCGCCTCCGACGGGTTGATGCGAAACTCCGGCGGCGCATCCTTCATCTCAACTTCGAAGAACTCGATATACTCCTTCTTCAAAGCCTCCTGCTCTTCGGTCAATTTGAAATCCATAGCGCGGGTCCTCTTTCTCGCCTATCGCGGTATCCAGTGCTGTGATTTAGGCTGATGGAACATTACATGCTGGGGATGTTTCCCAGAAAACTAAGCAAAAAAGGGACTTTTGGGCTTTTTCAAAAGTAGACGCAAGCGTAGCGAGGCACGAGCGAAGACGTGTCTGTCCCTTCTCTTGCGGCGTAATCCCATGCGCGCCGGGCGATTGCATGAACATTTCCTATAAACGGCCTCAATTCTGAGTCACACCACTAAACCCGATAGTGTACACCCGCGACGGAGGATTTCGCCAGCTTACTAAACTCCTGCGAGCTCCCAATAGGCCCATTTGGGACCTTCTGTAAAGGCGATTGAGTTTTTCATGTGGCGATCGTAACATTGGCAGAAGTAGCCATTTCAAAAATCATAGTCAGCTTGCCGTGGCTATATCTCCGCACCCCTCACAGAAAACCGGCCCCCTCCCCTCAGAGATGCTTCGAAGACTGGACGATGATCTTGTGGCCCTGAGTTCGCCGTGCAGGGCAAGCGCATCGAAATTGCGTGCAAGAACCCTCAAAAGTCACTCTTTGAAGGGGAACTTGTGCGGCCGCCGCTGGTAGAGAGCGACTATTGCCCAATGCGAGGATCGCTGCTCGC
>JASJYE010000367.1 GCA_030123645.1 Candidatus Hydrogenedentota bacterium
CTATCCGCTCCGCCCGGGGCGATATCCCGCAGCACTTCACGCGTTGGAGCGGGAGGATCTTCCAATGCTGGATACTGCACGGGCTCAAACGGGCCCAGCGCGTAATGTGCGTATCTGAGCAAACGCGCGTCGAGTTGCTGCGGGTGGCAGGCTTGTCCTCGAACCGCGTCGCCGTGGTGGATAATGCCCTTAACTACCCTTACTCTCCGATGAGTGAGGGAGAGGCGCTGCAGCGTTTGCAGCGGCTGGGACTAGAGCCTGCGCAGCCGTTTCTGCTCCATGTAGGGGGCAATCAGTGGTACAAGAACCGTGAAGGCATGCTGCGTATTTTCAACGCAGTACGTGCAACGCCAGGTTCCAAAGACTACCGGTTGGTCATGGTGGGCCCGCCATGGACGGCGCCGATGCGCAGCTATGTGAAGCGAGCCGGACTCCAGGATCGTGTCACCGCACGTACCAATGTCGCCAACGAACACCTGCGGGCGCTGTACGCCACCGCCGAGGCGCTGATCTTCCCTTCGCTTTACGAAGGCTTCGGCTGGCCGATCATAGAGGCACAAGCCTGCGGTTGCCCCGTCTTTACCACCGGTCGACCGCCCATGACCGAGGCGGGCGGATCCGCGGCCGCCTACTTCGATCCGCTCGATGAGCGCGCTGCGGCTCGGACGATCGCCGAGGGTCTCGAGGATCGGCACAAAATGGTGGAAGGAGGCATAGCGAACGCGGCGCGGTTCTCAACGGAGGCCATGGTGCACGGCTACCTTGCGGCTTACCAGGCCGTAATTGCCGAGACGGCATCACAGCATCATTCGGCGGCATGCCCTGAATGAAGCGATTGTATGGACATGAGAATCCTTCAGATTATCGGCACGCTGGATCCGGCCCATGGCGGCCCAGGGGAAGTGCCGGCCGCTATGCAAGCGATCGCCGATTCGCCCATCATCGGCCAGGGCTCATGGGCCAAAAACGTGGAATACGGAAAGAGGCCTATCCCGTTACTTCCCGTCTGATCGACATCTTGTCGTCACGGTTTGTAGCTATCGGCGCTCACATTGACGCGATCCCGAGCGCCCAGTAGTGCGACAGAGCAGGGGGTCACTTATGTGAATGCCTGGCGGTCGAAACATGCCCCGGGAAACGGTGGCCCTTATAAAGCGTTCCGGATTATTCCCTGGCGTCGATTCAGGCCCGATGCACCTCGCAGCTGCGAGCGGCTCTCCCACGGTCGTGTTGTTTAGCGCTCGCGGTCTTCCGGGGAAATGGCATCCCCTTGGTAACAATCTCATGGTCTTGCGAGTGAAGGCGCCGTGTTGGGGGTGGATGATCGAGAGATCATGTCCTCACGAAAACCTCTGCATGAAAAGCATCGATGTAGACACCGTCAGCGCCGCTGTTGCCGATGCGCTAAAGAAGGACTGGAACGTGCCTTCTTCCCGACACATCTGACAGCCACGAGAGCGATGACAAGCAGTCGTTTGACACGATGTAATGTGCGCCCCTTCTCGTTCCACAGATTTGCCGCCACAACACATGACTCACGCTTTACTCATGAATGGCGCTGTATACGATTCAACGTTGGAACAGGAAGTCGCCCTGTATTGCCGTTCCCTCACTGTTGTAGATTACATTGTAGACGCCCGCGAACCTGAATTTCCGCCTATGAAGCCACTCGAATATCTCGGAAGCAAGAGCTTGCCCCGTATACATCTCGACAAACGAGCATTCGACGTAAATCAAGTCAAACAGCGAAAGCAGGCGCGCGCACCCCTCCAGAACCTCAAGCTCGAAACCCTGAACATCGATCTTGAGAAGCGCGGGACGGATAATCTCCTTCTCGGAGAGGAAATGATGCAAAGGAGCCACTCGCACCGTTTCACTATCGACGGCCCCGGTACCGGGGAAAAAACGAATTTGCTGTTCCGATATTGGCAATAGAGACGAGGAATCGTCGCTGGCCGAGATATTCATCGGCATGGATATATCATTGGGGCCAATGGCCGCCGGAAATAGCCGCACCCGTTCCTCACCGTTCAGGACGCGCTGGAAATGCTCTCGCGGTTTTGTCTGCGGCTCGAAGGAATAGACCCGCGCGGACGGGAGAATCTCCAGGACCAGCAAGCTGAACTGCCCCTTATGCGCTCCGACGTCGACCACGGTTTTCACGTCGCGATGCGCCAGCGCCCCAAGGTGTTCGATGGTGGCCGCGACACCCTGCCGCAATCCCCTACGATAACGGGGCGTCTGGAGCAAACGTAACGCCTTGAGGGTCTTGCGGCTAAGATCTTTAAATGAAGGTATCATTCAAGGCCCCGGCAGGGCGACGGCGCGACTGGTTCCGTCTCGATATATCCCACATTCATCCGGCTGACCCAGCCGCCGAAGCACGCCGATTCGCGACGATTCTTGTGGGCAGACAGCGTTCATTATTGCACTTCCCCCGTCAATAGCGAAGCGGATCGGATCGGCACGATGTCTCGGCTGGAAGCGACTCTATGTATCGACGCCCCTTGCCGACTAATTCCTCACGTAATTTTTCGTCATCCAGTAATTCCATCTCTGTATTATTTTTCCTTGGCCTCATGACGTAACCAAATGAAATAACAATACTGTCTGGGCCAATTTTCGAAAGAAAGATCACTGAGAGTCATATTACAAATCAACTTAACACAGGTGTCAAAATCGCCGGAATTTCTGCGATATCGCTACCGCGCGCCGATTACCGACGGTGCACCCGGGTGAGATCCTGCGCGATGCGTTCCTGAAGACCATGGGCCTCGGCGTCTAGGCGCTTGACCCCAGAGCCGCTCAGCTTCCTTGATCGCCTCAATTCCTTCGGCTTGCCATCACTTGGTTTCATTTCCAACTTCGTGTAATGACAGATGATGAATCATACACAAAGGCACGACCCGTTGATCATCTGACTTTCGTCCCATTGCCCGCGGTTGTGCGTACCTAATGTGATGCGCTTGACTTGGCTTTCGTCCCCATACGAGGCACGGTTGCCCCCCAGGGCGATCGTCTCCCAGGGCAGGGCACGGGTGACAGACGGTCGTCGCTGGCTATAGACTGGCCTTTGCGCCGCGCCCCGAAACAAGCCCGGAATCCGCCCCATCGACTCCATGATCGGATCACGCTTGAAACGCTTGTCGCCCGCCGCGGTCGTCGCCGCCGT
>JASJYE010000368.1 GCA_030123645.1 Candidatus Hydrogenedentota bacterium
AATGCGAGACCGGACGTTCCGGCGCCAAACTCGTTTGGGGGTGCCTTCGAAGCCATCGCCATACACCCCCAAACAAGTTTGGCGGTGGCACCCATGGCTTCCTTTTCCTTGCCGGGCACGTGCTCGCAAGGCCCCCGGCCTCAGCAGCGAGAAACGGGCCTATATAAACTTAAGGTGCCTTAGTCCTCCTTTGCCCGGCGCGATTCCGCGTGCGCCCAATAAGATACACTCGCGCCGCCGGCCATGACGAGACCGAAGAAAATCAGTCCCAAAATCGGATTGAAATCTCCTCCCCTCAGACGCGAGTAGGCGTACAGTATAATCATCGCCATAAAGGCGATCACAGAGACGAACAAAGCGATGCGCTGCGTGTAATAATATATCTGCACGCGATTGTCACGCCGTAGCTGCTCACCAATCATCATCGCGGCAGCAATGGCCTGCTGTTCTTCTAAGCTCCCCGGCGCGCGCTCGAAGTCAGGCGAAACAGAGTCGCCGGACATTTCGCCCTGTTTCGATCGATCGTCTGTCAACGGTACGGCTCCCTGCTTCCAGCCCAGAATCAGCGTACGGTGACCAAGCCTGAAATCGCCTCATAGCGCTTCGGTCCGATACCACTCACGTTCATAACGTCGCTTATGCTCAGAAAGCGGGTGGTCGTTCGATAACGAATGATCTCCCCGGCCAACTTCGGTCCGATACCCGGAAGCGATTCCAACTCGGCCTGTGTCGCACGATTCAGATCGATGAGTTGTCCTGTACTCCCTCGCTGCGAAGACCCACCCGGCGAAGAGGCGCCCTGCCACCCGCTGATGGTGTACGCGGGCATGTTCCCGATACCGGCGGATTCGAGGTTGCGCGCGAGTGCCACATCGCCGGAATCGGCGGTCACGGGTTCGCGCGGAATGATCAACGTCGTCCCGTCGATAAGCTTTGCGGCGAGATTCACGTCAGACGCATCGGCGCTTCCAAGCAAACCGCCCGCGCTTCGAACAAGATCCTGAACGCGGCTACCCGCATCAAGAGTGTAGACAGCCGGCCGAACCACCGCCCCCACGAGAGATACAGTAACCTCGTCCCGAAACGGCTCCGGCTCAGTTTCGGTGGCCGTCGCATTCGCATCGGCAGTGTCGTTCACGGAACCGTCCCGCGTCCCAGTCGTGCCAGCCGGAACGGCCGAATCAAGCACGAGTGCATCCGGAGAGGCTGCGTCCCGGTCATTGGTGATGTATAGCACCAATGAGCCGAGGATCACGGCGCCCGCGATGAACACAACAACGAACTGCTCCCTTCTGGTCATCAGACGGCTGAGCATTGTTCTCCACCCGCGTTGCAGCCAACGGACATTCCCACACGCACACCTTACGAGTACCCCGCGCGTAGATTGAAAGCAGTATACACAACAGTTGAGCGAATTTCGTGAAATTGCATCCCCTTGCCCATGCTTCCTATATTAAAGGCTTGGATGGGTGCAGACACAGCCTGGTCGCGCGCCAATAGGGGGATGTCATGGAGGTCAACAAGGGGATTCCAGCAGAGGCTGACCGAAGCCCAGGAATACCTGGATTGTGGCAAGGCTGTGTTCTGTGGGGGATCTTCGGCGTGCTGGCGCTTGCCATTCGGGGCGTCCGCTGGGACGAGAACTACGAGTTTGCCCAAGTGATCGCCGGGCAGATTCCCTACCCGGCGGGGCACCCCCTGCACCGCTATGTTTTTAGTGCCTACAACCTCCAGCTCTATGCCTCCGCGGCGCTCCTAAAAATTCTTCCGAGCGCCGTTGTGTTGTGCAGCGTGCGCAACCTCCTGTTCATTTTAGCGACCGTCGTTCCAATTTATGTGCTCGGGGCTGTGGTATCCCAGCGCGCACTATGTGGACATCTAGCAGCCGCGCTTTTTCTCGCCGGGATCCATCTGGACTTCGACGGGGCCTATCCGCAGTTTCTGTGGCCGGGGATGTTTTCGAACGGCCATATCGGGATGGCCTTCGCGCTCCTTCTCGTGTGCCTTCTAGCCCAAGGCCATATTCGGACGGGGTTTCTGATGCTCGGGCTGATGCCGGCCGTGCATCTGGGACAATTGCCCCCGACCTTGTTGTTCGGCGGCTTCTATGTCCTCGCACAGTGGCGGAGACATCAACTGGAACCCATCGTTCACGCCATCCCCTTTTTTGTGTCTGGTATTGCCGTCGCGCTGATTTTCTTTGTCGTGCAGCACTCGTTCGTCGTCGCGCCGCCCGTGGATGGCCCTTATTTTTCCATCGAAGACGCGCGCCCCATCTGGGAGGGCCGGCTTGCCTTCCACGACATGCACCGCCAAATCCCATTGGGTAATAGTCATATCCTCGTCGCCGGGGCGCTTATTCTCGGTGGATTGGGGCTGACAATCGAGAGGCGCTCTTCGATCCAAGGACCGTCGGCGTGGCGATGGCTATTCGTGTATGTGGCAGGGCTGCTTCTGATCGTCTACAGCATCATGGCCGTACACGCGGCCCTGGGGACCAAGGTCCCCTATCTGTTCCTGGGTTGGCTTCCGTACCGGCTGGTGAATCACATTGCTCCCGTGCTCGTGGCCTTTATGGTGACCGTTCTTGCCACGGATGGGTCGAGCGAGCGCAGAGGAGGTCCTCAAGCAGTTTGGCTGATCGCCGCTACCCTGCTCTTCGTTCTGCTGAAACCCTATCTGGGCTCCCTTCTACCTCCCGACGTGAGTAGACGCTACCTGAGCGGTAACGAAAGCGTCCTCTTTTTCCTCTACGGCGCCTCGTTCGTGCTCCTGACGCTACGCCTCGAGGAAAAGAGCACCTCGTGCATTCCCTTGCGCCTCGGCGCTATTGCAGGCTGGTGGGTACTGGCATGGCTGCACCAGTATGGCGCGGCTTGTGCCTTGGGGGGTGCGCTCGCCGCACTCGCTCTCGTTCGGATTCATCCAGGGGCTGTCGCCGCACGGATGGACCGCTATGGGAGACGCGCGGCGGGTCTACTCGCCGCGCTTCTAGTACTCGCCGTGCTTTATGGCGAGTACGTCAACCGCAAGCACCTGCCGATCGGCGATTTCGAGCACCGCGTGGCCGCGTATCTGGAGGCCTCAGGTCAAGGCGACGCGATGCTTGCTGCTGGGCCCAGCCAGCTTCTCTTGCAGGCTCAGACGGGGCATCCGGTCATCGTGGACA
>JASJYE010000369.1 GCA_030123645.1 Candidatus Hydrogenedentota bacterium
GCTTCCTTAGAACGCCGGCGGCCTTTCACGGAAATCCGTGATGAACCAACAAGTTTGGGGGTGTGGCAGTAGCTGAGGTACAACCAAGGCACCCCCAAGCTGCGCTTGGCGGTGGCACCCCGGTCTCGAATTGGCACCCATGATGTCCGTTTCCTTGCCCTTAGGTCCCTGCCTGCATCTCGGCGGCCAAGGCGCGAACCGAGTCTTCCAGCGAGTGTTCCGGTTCATAGCCCAGTGCTTCACGCGCCTTCTGCAGAGATACGTCCCAGCAGAGCTGCTCATCAGGGCCCGGCTCTCCTTCACAACACACGGTCGAGTCGCTCTGTAGCGTGCTCACCACCGCCTCGGCCAATTCGAGATTAGACACCGGGACTCCGCTGCCGATATTAAGCACGCCGGGCACATGGCGCTCCAGGCAACGCTTTAGCGCCGAGGCCACGTCGCGCACGTCCACGTAATCCTGGCGCCTGCCGCCCTTCCCCGCGACAGCCAGCGCATCGCCGCGAAGCGCCCTATCGATAAACGTGGAAAAGATGCGCTTCGCCCGGAGACCCGGGCCCACCGGCGAAGTAACCCGCAACGAGGTCCCGCACGCATGCTCCTTCGCGTATAGGCTCACAAGATGCTCCCCAAATAGCTTCGATGCCGTGTACGCGCTCTCCGGCCGCGTCGGATGCTCCTCCGTAATCGGATGCGCCTGCGGCAGGCCGATCACGGCCACGCCGGAGATGTACACGAAATCATGGACCTCCCATTCGTGCGCCAGCCGCAGGAGCTGCTGCGTACCCCAGCAGTTCGTGCGTGAAAGCGCTTCGGAATACAGTCCCGGTTCCAAGGCCGCGGCCGCGTGCACCACCGCATCGCAACGCGCGATGGTCTGCGTTGCCGATTCGACGAAATCGCCCTCGCCGATGTCCAACTGCACCTGCTGAAGGGCTGGGGGCAAGGAGTCCGAGGTCCCGCGGCTGAGCCCCACGACGTCATGGCCAGAATTGGACAGCGCAAGCGCCGCCGCGCCGCCGATGTGACCGCTCGCGCCGGTCACCAAGACCCTCATCGTCTCATCCCGTAATCTTCGATGTCGACTTGAAACTCCGCCGGCGAGGGCAAACGCCCATGCTCCTTCAACTGCGCGTAGGCTTGCGGGTCGACATACATCTCGTTCCAGTACCGGACCATGACCCCTTGCGTTATCGTAGGCAGGGAGATCTCCTCGCCTAGCACGAAATGCCGCAGTGCCGCCTCGACCTCATTGAATCCGAAGCGTGCGCGGACCGGCGTCGTTCCGGAAAATCGCACATTAATCTCGAAGCACATGGGCTTGCCTTCGTGCATCCGAAGCTGAACGTTGCAGGGACCCCGGGGTTTCAAGCGCGCTACAATTCGCTCCGCCTCCTCTCTTACTTCGGGGTAGGCGCCCACCTCGACATATACCGACCCTCCATCCTGCAGTCCCCGACGAAAAGCTATCGACCCGGCCAACTGCCCCGAGCGATCGCAAAAACAGCCGATTGTGTACTCCTCCTCAGGATTCCCGATGTACTGCTGAATAACGTAGTCCTGCTTATGCGCGATGTAGGTCAGGTCCGTCTCATTTTGAAGAAGATAATGCCCCGTCGCGCTCCCGCCGATCCGAGGCTTCGCTACCAGCGGATACCCGTGCGCCTCCACGAGGCGGTCGAGTCCGTGCCGGTCCTCCGAAGCCGCGTACGCCGGGCACGTAAAGCCCTGCGCATCCAGCCACCGGCAGCAATCGAGTTTGTCGTCGCCGATCATGAGGGATTTGAGGTCCGACACGACACACGCGGCGCCCGTCTTCTCCCGAATTTCGTCCTGATACTCGGCCAGCACCTTGACTACGGGTTCCGCGCCGCACAATACGGCATCAATCTCCTCAGACGCACAGGTCTCCAGAAGCCACAACATAAAGTCCGGCTCATGCGCCCACGGGGAGATACACGCCCGGTCCACCGTATAGAGGCCGGGCTTCATCGGGGCGATGTCCGCACCGACCACCCGGCAGGAGAGAGCACTCAACGAGAGCGCCTTAAGGATCCCATGGCTCACGTTTCCGCCGCAGGCTAAGACCAAAATCGAGAGCGACTTTTCTGTCATACAGAACCCAAATGTGGAGAAGATACTCGGGACACAGCACCGGCCACGGAAGGCTTGCTAATTGTAAATCTTGCGAATGATAGCATTAGGCCGGTTCTTGACCTGACCAAAGATCCGTCCCACATAGACGCCCACAATTCCCACGGCCAGAACGATTACTCCGCTCAAAAACCACAGCGAGGCGAGCAGCCAGCCCAAATCCGCTCCTCCGGCCGTGCTTGGCTCGCCGCGCAGTGCAACCACGAGCAGCGCGGCTGCTCCCACGAGCATAAGCACTCCGCCGACGCCCACGATCCACGTTAACGGCCTGGTGCTGTACGAAAGGAAGGCGTTGAGCGCCAGACTCACCTTGCGACGGAAGTTGTAGGTGGTCGTTCCCTTGCTCCGCTTCTCGCAGGGCACGGCCACTTGGTGATATCCCGTCAGCGCCAGCAGCCCGCCGAGAAAGGGCTGCGACTCCCCGTGCCGCAGCAGACTATCCACGAAACCGGCCTTCATCAAGCGTGCGCCCATCACATCCCGCGGCATCGGTATCTCAGAGAGCGTGCTCATCAGCCCATAGAACAGCGCCCCCGAAACCCGCTCCAGCAACCCACCCTTACGCTTCTCCATCACGCCGTAGACAACATCGATTTCCGACTCGTTCTCGCTCATTGTCCGATAAAAGACCTCGAGCAATTCCGGATCTTCTTCAAGATCGGAGTCGATCATGAACACCAATTCGCCGCGAACGTGTTGCAGGCCCGCCAAAAGGGCGCGGTGCTGTCCAAAATTCTTGGACAGCTCGATGAGCCGGACCCGCGGGTCTTCCTGGATGAGCCGCTGCACCACGGCGTTTCCCCCATCGGGCGAACCGTCGTCCACGAAGACGATCTCGTAGTCCTCGGTAATCCTCTCGAGCGCGGCCTTCGAACGATCGTACAACTCCTGGATGTAGGGTTCAGCGCAGAAGAGGCTGGTCAGGACGCTGATTCGCGGCATTCGGTGCGTGCTTTCCTAGGGAGTGCCTTCGAGCTGAGAGGCGACTGCGTAAAGTGGGC
>JASJYE010000055.1 GCA_030123645.1 Candidatus Hydrogenedentota bacterium
ACGATCCAACGTTGAGACAAGGACACCTAATGGGTATCTTTTTTGTCATTGCGAGGAGCGGAGCGACGTGGCAATCTCTTTAACCAAGTGCCTTCGGTTAAAGAGCCGGAACCACCGGTTGGGTAATTGCCACGCCTCGCTGTTAAGAACGCTTTTTTTGACAGGATTTACATGATGAACAAGATTCTTGTTTCGGCAGATTCTGGAGCCGAAATCTTGTCAATCTTGTAAATCCTGTCAAAATCCAAAGGGTATTAGAATGAAGATGGAAGACAGGACCGGCGTTCTTATGCCAATTTCCCGCGGAGCGGGTTCTAACTCGCAATGACACGGTGGGGTGATTCATTCCGTGAAATATCCGGGCTGGCCAGCATCGCTGAGTTGGAAAAGAACTCGGCTATTCTCACCCGAAAGATCCGCAACGGGGAATTTTTAACCTGAATGCGCGCACATGAGCTCATTGGATTGGGCATAGCCTGCGTGGACGTGGTTCACCGTCTCGAGGACATGCCCCGTTGGGAGGACCCCAAGAGACCCATCACGCAACAACTCGCCTATCATTCACACAATAGTCGCGCACCGGCTCGTCAACGCCAAGTTTACTGAGATGTCAGAGACTAAGATAGATGCCACGAGGCAGAGGGAGTAGCGATGAAACTCGAAAATAAAGTAGCCGTCATCACCGGAGCTGGACGAGGTATTGGAGAAGCCATCGCCGTTGCATTCGCACGGGAAGGCGCCAGGGTCGTGTGCGCAGCGCGCAGCAAGGACGAAATCGACCGGGTTGCGCGTGAAGTGGACGGGCTTGCAATCGTATGCGACGTCGCGCAGGAAACCGACACGAAGAACCTTATCGACCAAAGCCTGGAAGCCTATGGGCAAATAGACATACTCGTCAATAACGCCGGGGCCGTTGCTCGTTTAGCGGTGCACGAATTGCCTGTTGAAGATTGGGACAACGTGATTAACGTGACACTGCGCGGCACCTTCCTGTGCACCAAGTTCGCATTGCCGGCAATGCTCGAACGTAAAAGTGGCTGTATAATCAATATTTCTTCCGGCGCCGGTAAGCAGGGCGTTCCCAACCGCTCAGCCTACGTTGCCGCCAAGCATGGCGTGAATGGTTTCACGAAAACACTGGCGGCTGAGTATCTCACTAAGGGGATCCGCCCGCATGTCATTTGCCCCGGACCCACCGTTTCCCGTATGCGCAGCGAAGGATTTCCAGACGAGGATCCCCGGACCCTTATCCAGGCGGAGGACATCGCCGACGCCGCCGTCTTCCTGGCGGCCCAAGAACACACGGCATACACAATGGAGGTAGTCGTGAATCCAGGGCAAGTTATCAAGAAAATATAGACCCGGATTTCCCGTATAGAGCAGTCGTCCTTAGAATGGGCTGACGGGCGTCCCGCCATTGAGCAGCGCGCTTGGGGCGGTGCTGTCCTTCGCAAATAGTAGATCGTGAAGCCTCCACGCGGCTTCACTCCATTCGTAGCGATCATGGAGGGGCAACTCAAGCAGATTAGCGAATGGAGATGCTCGATTCGAAGTTGCAGCTTCCATCGGCGTTTCTTTGTTGTGCCCCAAACGCTTCGCTCCTGGGGTCCATCTAGGAACTTCAGTTGTCTTAGAGGAGAGGAAAAGCAGGCATAGAATAAGGAATAGAGAATACTCTAAAGATGGCAGATCTCTCCTGCATATCATGAGAGCTCAGCGGCGCGGATAGTCCGCGTCCGCTGCATATACAACCAGACTCGAAGCGAAGGCGCCGGCAGACCGACACCCCTCATTGACCTCAGGATTTCTTTTTCATCACCTGCAATAGAACGCCGTGCGCCGATTTCGGGTGTACGAAGAAGACGCCGTCCATGTCATCCGCCGGAATGATCTGCGCGCCGCCCGCCTTTAGTTCGCTCTCCGCCTTTTCAACGTCGTCCACGGCCAACGCTACGGTGTGGACGCCTTCGCCGCGTTTTTCGATAGCGCGGCCTACCGCCGAATCGGGACTGAGCGGCGCCACCAGTTCGATGAACGTTCCATCGGCCAAACGGAAGACGGCTTGCTTACCAATGCCGGGCGTTTCCAGGCTATTTGTCAACTCCATACCTAATTTTTTATAGCTTTCGATAGCTACGTCAATGTCTTTGACGCGGATAACGACGTGGTCGATGCCTGTTATGGCCATGTGTGTTCTCCTTCGTTTTAGATTCGTTTGAGAGCTTTCAACTCTTCTTTCTGACGCAACTATGCCAATCGGGCGCGCTGGGTTCAAGCGGACAGGCTTTGCGATGGCCCCGCCTTGTTCGCGATTCGGGGCACTCGCGCCGGCGCCGGCATGACCAAGACGGTGTCCGCAGGAATGAAAAGGGCTGAAGACCCGATGAGGAGGTCTGGCCGAATTCGCACGAATTCGACTGAGGGCCGCTTCCGAGGGCTGCGATTGGGCCTTGAACAATCGCAAGAAGGGACCATGACAGAAAACATCGGTGTTGAAAGCTCGAATTCTTTCACCTACACTGATGAAAACCTGCCCATAATCGGCGCGGGCAGGGTCATATGGGAGATCTCGAATGAAGGCTTTGTCCATAAGAAACGTCCATGGATCTTGGCGGTTTATGAGGTCGCGCTTGTTGCGTGGTCGGAGTTACGCAACGGGCTTCGTGGTTGCGCTGATGGCATTCCTGTTTTTATCGATGGCGGCCGGGGCGCACGTCCGGCTGGACAACCCGCTTGGGGGCGAGATCTTCGCCGGTGGTGAGATGATTGAAATTCAGTGGGACGCCTACATTTACCACGGGCCGGGCACTATCGACCTGGATTTTTCGGAGAATGGCGGGACTTCGTATACGCCTATTGTTTCGGACATCCCGATTTTGAGTTCAGCCGAGACGGTTGGGGCCTACTTGTGGACGGTGCCTGTTATCGACTCGGCCTTGTGCATGGTCAAGGTAAGGTATACGACGGACACGCAAAGCACATATACCGGCACGAGTTCGCCTTTTACCATAGGCTCTCCAGGTGGTGGAGGCGGTGGAGGTGGTGACGACCCTGGGGACGGCGAGCCGGGCGAATTTATGCTCACCATTGGTCCGTCGAAGGACAATACGTTATACGAGGACCCGGCCGGTGGGCTGAGCAACGGTGCGGGCGATCATTTGTTCGCGGGTAAGACCGCAGTGGGCAATATTCGCCGAGGTCTCATCGCCTTCGACATAAACGCTGAGGTCCCCAGCGGCGCTACGATCACCCGCGTATCGCTGTCTCTCAATGTGTCGAAAGTCGCTTCGGCGAGTCCGCAGGAGGTTGCGCTAATACCGATGGCGGCGGACTGGGGTGAAGGTTCATCGGACGCCCCTCTTGAAGAAGGTATGGGGACCACTGCAACGGATGGCGACGCGACCTGGATTCATAGTTTTTCGCCGTCATTGCTGTGGGGGACGCCGGGCGGCGATTTCGCATCGGGGACCACCGCAACTGTTAGTGTAGCCGGTACCGGCTTACATACATTTGTGTCCACCGCCGCGATGATTTCCGATGTTCAATCATGGCTCGACACCCCGGCGAGCAACTGGGGATGGCTCGTCGCGGGAGCTGAGTCTTTCAGCGGCACGGCGGTTCGTTTTGACACGCGCGAGAACGGTATCGTGGCGAACCGGCCTACCTTGACCGTTGATTTCGACATTGGCGGAGGCGGAGGTGGAGACGGGAGTTGCTTCATCGCAACGGCGGCCTATGGCACACCGCTAGCAACAGAGATAGGCATTCTCAGAGAGTTCAGGGACGCGTACCTGCTCGACACGTCTCTGGGAGCAGCGCTTGTGGATGCGTATTACCGCATAAGTCCGCCGGTCGCGAACAAGGTATCCGCGAGCCCCGCGCTGGGTGCGGTCGTCCGGCTATTACTTCTGCCGGTCCTGCTCTTGGCCACTGTCCTTCTGAATTGGCCGGCACTCGCTGGCCTGCTCCTGGCAACAACCTTAGGCACTATAGCGTTGCACTGTCGGAGGCCTCATTCTCGAGCATGATCTGAGACCTACTCACCCGGATGGCTTCCTCGTTTAGCTCAGAACGACCCGTGGGGGACGAGGCAGAAATTTTCACTAAAGTTCCCGCTGCATCTGCCGATAATCCGTATAAGAACGGATTTCGAAATGGCGCAAGGGAGCAGGTCATGCACGTTAATCCACTAGGAAATGGGCCGGTCGCTGGGGTAGGCGGCCCGCAGGGCCGAGGCAAAGCCCCTGCCACTCAAGACGACTCGGTCCCTTCAGGAACCGATATCATCCACCCGGGACCGGGCGCCCAAGGCAATGCCCACGGCGTCATTCGCCTTCTGCAGGAAGGGCACTTTCAAGGTGTTTCGGGAGTACGCCTGCAAATCAATTTTCACGAGCAGCTCGCCGGAATTACCCAGCAATCGCTCGCATTGACAGCCGATACGGGCGCCGAGACCATCCTAGCGGCCCTCGACGCCGTGGTCGCCGATTTTACGGCCAATAATGACCTCAGCGCATCGATTCTCGAGGGGATCGCCACGGCCCAGCAGGCCTTCACCGACGCGGCCACGGCCCTCTTCGAAGAATTCCAGAGCGCTTCCATCGGCAGTGACCAATTACTCGCTTCGCTTCAGACGGCCTTCGAAGATTTCTTGGCCACAATCGAGGCCGTGGTGCCCGCAGATGGCGCGACCTCCACCGAAGACGACACGCTTGTGACGGTCTTCATGGACGAGGTGGCGGTTCAGGCAGTCATCCCCACTGGCGGCGACATCATCCCGCTCGACCGGGCCCCGGAAGACCCCGGCGACCCTGCCCGCCCGGGCGAGCCCGACTTCGCGGCCTTCCTGCAAGCCCTTGGCGACGCCTTTAGCGGCGCGCTGCAGGATCTCGAATTGGCGCTCGCATCCGCCGAAAGCACTGTGCCCGAGGTCTCCGAGCCCAAGGGCAACGGCGTGGCCTTCGCGAAGTTCCTCGATATCCTCAACGCGCTCAACGGCGGCACGGAAGCGGTCGACACAACTACGCTCGGCCCCGAGATCGACACGGCGGTCTAGAATACCGCCTACGGTTGGGTCTGGTTTGCCTTGGCGATGGCCGCGTTTCGCATCATTCCCGCGTATTTCGCGCGGCGAATCGTCGTGCCGGCAAACTCCGCGTCGAAGGACTTCTCGTCCAGCCCCAGCAGCGCCTCCAAATCGGGATTAGCATGCCCCGCGCGTGGCAGGAAATCCTCCTCAGTCGTCGTAGCCGCAAAGCGGTTCCATGGGCAGACCTCTTGGCATACGTCGCAGCCGTAGACCCAGTCGCCGTGCTCGGCATGAAGGTCCTGCGGGATCTCGCCCCGGTTCTCGATCGTCTGATAGGAGATGCACCGCTTCGAGTCCACGACCCGCGCCTCCACAATCGCCGAGGTCGGGCAGGCGTCAATACATAATCGGCACGTGCCGCAGATGTCCTCCGCGGGGGCGTCCGGCTCCAGCTCCACCGTCGTCAGGATCGTCCCTAAGAAGAACCACGACCCCATGTCGCGGCGCAACGCCAGGCTATGTTTCCCGATCGCCCCGACACCAGCGCGCTGGGCCCAGGCCCGTTCCAGTACCGGGCCCGTATCGACGCTTGCATAAGTCTGTGCGCCCGGTTCCAGCGACTCGATGTGCCGCGCCAGCTCGATAAGCGGCTTCCGAAGCACCTTATGGTAATCGCGGCCCCAAGCGTAGCGCGATACCTTCCCCGAGCCCGCGTCGGCCTGCGGCCTTTCCGCGTAGTAATTCCTCGCCACCACCACAACCGAACGCGCCGCCGGGAGCTTCACCTGCGCATCCCGGCGCGTGGCCGCATTGCGAGCCATCCAAGCCATATCCGCATGATATCCCCGCTCCAGCCACGCCCCCAGGCGGTTCTCGGGATCGATCGCCTCCCCCGCCGACGCGATCCCGGAGGCGTCAAAGCCTAGCGCGTCCGCTTGGTCCTTGGTGCTCCGAGCGTGCTCAACAGCAATGATTTCAGCAATCCCGGCCATTCCCAAATTATACACTTGCGAGCCAGATGCTCCCGCCGAAGCGCACATACGAGATGTTGAAGCCCCGAGTGCAGCATGCTAGGATAAACAGAGTCGGGAATATTAGGCACCAAATATCTATTCTTGGGTTAGATATTTTGAGTTTCATATACCGAAATGGCACAATTTTCATAGTTTAAGCATTATTTTATTCCCCCGAAGTCGGGCTGTTTCCGCTTAGTGCCCCGAGATTAAAGCGTTTGTGGACTCAATCGCTAAAAGTATCTGTTTATCGTGGACACTGCATTGTCAGAGCAAAAAACTAAAATTTCCACAGATTCCGCCTCTGACCAGGGCGAGCGCTCCAGCGATTTCGACGATCTCGTTTTGGAGCATCTCGAAATGCTGTATGCGGTCGCCTTGCGTCTTACACGCAATCCCGCCGAGGCGGAGGATCTCACACAGACGACCATCTTGAAAGCGCTCCGCTTCCACGACAAGTTCAAGCGTGGTAGTTACATCAAGGCCTGGTTGCTGACCATCCTGCGCAACACCTTCATCAACGAATACAGGCGACGCGTTCGCCGGCCCATATTCGTGCCGCTGAGCGGGACCGAGGCGGCGCCCAATTCTTCACCGGATCCCGAGGTCGGATATCATCCGGGCGGGCAGACCTATCTCGAGGTTTTAGAGCTCTTGGACGATCGGGTAAGAGCCGCCGTCGAGGGGCTTCCCGACGAATTCCGCACGCCTGTAATCATGGCGGACATCGAGGACAAGTCCTACAAAGAAATTGCCGAGGCGATGAGTTGTCCGCTCGGCACCGTCATGTCGCGCCTCTATCGAGGGCGCAAGCTCCTGCGCAAAGAGCTGGGCGACTATGCCGCGACGCAAGGCCTCGGCAAGAAGAGATAGATGATTGGTCCGCTTCGCTCACCGCCCATTAGCGATTCGCCGCGCTCGCTAAGTTGTTCTGCGACAGTACATTAGGCAGAGGAATAGCCGGAATCACCGCTTTGGTATTAACGATCCAACGTTGACACACTGTTTTTTGTCATTCGAACTCGTTCCCACGCTCCCGCGTGGGAACGCCGAGGGGCTCTCTACTGGCAATCGCGCCTGACATGCATTCCCACGGAGGACCGTGGGAACGAGAGAATCTCTTGTTCCCAAGTGCCTTCGCTTAAAGAGCCGGAACCACCGCTTTGGCAATTGCCGCGCTTTGCTCGCAATGACACGGTGGGGTGATTCATTCCGCGAAATATCCGGCTTAACTATGTTTCCAAAACGCCGGTACGAAAAGGACACAGACACTGAACAGCTCCAGCCGCCCCAGGACCATGCACAGCGATAGGAACAGCTTACCGGCGGCGGGGATATCCGAATAGTCCTGCGTCGCGCCCACAAGGCCGAGGCCCGGGCCGATGTTGTTCAGCGTGGCGGCGACGGAACACATTGCGGATTCGAAAGGGAGCCCGAGGCCGGCCATCACGAGGCTGCCGAAAACGAACCATGCAATGTAGATCACGAAGAAAGAGTGAATACTCCGGCGCGTGTCATCGTCGATGACTTGATTGCTGATGCGCACCGCGCGAACGGTCTTCGGGCGGAAGGTGTTCTCGATGCGCCAATAGGCGATTTTTACGAGGATCACCAGCCGGACGATTTTTATTCCCCCCGTCGTTGACCCGGCGCAGCCACCGGTGAACATCAGCATAAAAAGCAGCATCCGTGAAAAGTTAGGCCACCGGTCGAAGTCTTCCGTAACGAAGCCGGTGCCGGTGAAAATGCTCATCGTTTGAAACGCCGCGCTTCGCATGGAGTGCTTCAGCGTATACGTTTCGGCAGCACCACCGGCCTGCGGCTGATGCTCGCCCCCTGCGATATTGATTGCAATGAGCGCGAAGGCGATCGCCGCAATGGCTATGTAGGTCTTCCACTCCGTATCGCGCAGCGGCGCAAGCCAATCCTTGCGCAGCATCACAAAAAAGAGCGCGAAGCTCGTGCCGGCGACGGCCATTCCTATCATCACGATGATTTCAAACGCAATCCGGTCGTAAGCGCCGATGCTCGCCTGTTTCGGCGAAAATCCACCACTAGACAACGTCGACATCGTGTGGCACAGGGCATCGAAAAAGCTCATCCCGAAGGCCATCAGCGCGATCGTTATCGCGACCGTGAAGCCGCCGTAAATCTTGTAGAGGATCGACGCCGTGTCCTTAATGCGCGGGCTGAGGCCATGCGGATTGGGGCCCGAGGACTCCGAACGGAACAACTGCTTCCCGCCCGCGCCGAGATAGGGAAGGACGGCAATGAACAGGACCACGATGCCCACGCCCCCCAGCCACTGCGTCATTGAACGCCAAAAGAGGATGCTGAGTGGTGTGGCTTCGATGTCCTGAATCACTGTCGAGCCCGTCGTGGTGAATCCGGACATGCTCTCGAAGAAAGCGTCGACGGGCCCGAGAACGCCGCCGAATAAGAAGGGGAAACCCCCTAAGAAGGCGGCCACAAACCACGACACGGAAACCAGTGTCAGCGCCTCGCGCTGCCACAATTGCTCCGGCGCTGCGCGCCCCACTATCGCAAGCGCTCCGCCCAACGCGCAGGCGAGCGCCATCGACAAGACGAAAGCGATCAGCGCATCCCACTCTGCGAAGTAGACGGCCCATAGCGCCGAGGGGAGCATCAGCAGACCGATGGCGAATGAGAAATAGCCAATGTACTTCGAAACGAGACGGTAGTTCATCGCTGAAACAGCTTTTGAATGGCCTCCAGCGATCGTGCCTCAACGATGACGATCACGGAGTCGCCGGTTTGCAGCCTGTCCGCGCCCCGCGGCACGATGACCTCTTCACCGCGTAAGATGGACGCGACGAGACTCTGCTTAGGAAACTTGATCGCTTTGAGCTCCTCTCCGGCGAGCGGGTCCGAGGCCTCGATCTTGAATTCGAGGATTTCGATCTTACCGTCTTCCAGCACGGCCAGCGCCGCGTTCCGCTCACGGTTCACGAGCTTGAGGATTCGATTGGCAATACATGCCCGCGGCGTCACAGCGTGATCGATCCCGAGCCTGCCCAGCAGCGGGGCGAAATCAGGCTGATGCACGACTGCCAGCGCCTCACGCGCGCCCACCTCCTTCGCCAACACGCTCGCCATGATGTTGCGCTCGTCGTCATGCGTGGCCGCAACGAAGATGTCAGCACCGTCCACATGCTCCTGCTCCAGCGACAGACGCGACGTGGCGTCCCGGCAGACCACCTTGGTCTTTTTCAGCACCGCGGCCAGTTCGTTGCATCGAGCCATGTTCCACTCGAAAAGCTTCACGGAATGCCCGCGATTTTCGAGCACCTCTGCAAGATGTATGCCCGTCCGGCTGCCGCCCATGATGACGACCTTGTCATAGCGGACCTCCACGCCCTGGAACATCTTGATCGTCTCGTCCACGCTCTCCTTGCGGCCAATGAGCGTCACGTGGTCGTTTTCATGCAGCGACGAGCTGCCGCGTGGGATCTCCACGTCGCCGTTTCTTTCGATCACGCCAAGCAATACGTCTTTGGGGAGCGGGAGGTCCTTCAATGTCTGGCCCTCCTTAAGAGGCACCACCGACACGCGTATCTCCAGCATTTGGATGAGCCCCCGGCCGAAGGACTCCGTCGCGACCATCCCGGGGTGCTCGATGTAATTGACAATCTCGTGCGCCGTAAGCGCCTGCGGGCTGAGGATATAATCGATCCCCATCAGCGTCTCGTAGAGAATATCCGACTCGTTGTAGATAGGGTCACGCACCCGCGCGACCACCTGCTTGGCCCCGAGCCCTTTGGCGGTCGTCGCCGCGATCAGGTTGATTTCATCCACGCCCGTCGCCGCAATGAACAAGTCCGCCGACCCCGCATCGAGCGACTTCAGGCACAGTATATCCTCGGCGCGTCCCTGCACAGTGTTCACATCGAGCGAATAATCGACGTGCTCAACTCGGTTCGGGTCTTTTTCGATGACCGTAACGTCGTGTTTGTCCACGCTCAGGAGACGTGCAAGATGAAACCCGACGCGCCCGCCACCGGCGATGAATATGTTCATGAGGAAAGAGTCTCTCCGAAGACACAGGGGGTGATCGGCAGATCTTCCTACAACCGTGCGTGCCAAGTCAAGATGCCGAATTAACCGTCCTTCAAAATGCACGTCGATCGGCGAACTTGCCAGGCCTTCCTAAGCCCAGGCATGCTAGAGATGTACATCGATGGAGCGCCCAAACCCGTGGCCATAAAATACCGAAGAGAAGGCTTCCAAAAGAGGCCCCTGGGGGGGCGGAACCGCTACGAAGTCCGCACGCGCTTCTCTCCCCGCGACCCCCGCCACCGCCTGCTTTTGATCTATGTTGGCATCATCGTCGTGAGTATCCTTCTCTTGGTGTCCCACTTCCTGATTGAAAGTAGGCAAATAAATTGGTTGCCCGAACGGAGCGGCGAGGGTCGCGTGCTCGAAAAACGAATCGAAGCCGAGGGAAGGCCGGATATGCGCTATGTCTTGCTCATACGCGTGTCGGTGCCGCCTGCCGACGCCGTGGAGTCCGACTTGCTTCCCTGGAGCCAACCCGGCCGCGAAAAAGTCTTGGGTCCTCTGGAACTGACCGGCA
>JASJYE010000370.1 GCA_030123645.1 Candidatus Hydrogenedentota bacterium
TGAATCACACCACTAGCATAGAACGGCCGTGGCCACGCGAGGGATGAAATCTGGGCGATCGGGCGTTACCATATGGACACGGCGGAACGGGAACGAAGCGGATGATCGGCAGCTCGCAAAGGGCGGGCCTCCGGCGGGAAGCGTGACGATGAGTAAAGCAGCGCCCCAGCTCAGCGGCCACAGCCTGGCCTTTATCGAAGGGCTCTATGAGGACTACCTTCTCGATCCGAAGTCGGTTTCAGACGAGTGGGCGGCGTATTTCGAGTCATTCAATGGGGAAGCGCACCGAGGTGCAGCACTAAAACTCGGCCCGACCTTCAAACCCTCCTCCGTATTTAATCCGCCCGCCGGCAATGGCGGGGCGGCCGCGCCCACCGAGAAGGACCGCTTCAACCAAATCAGCGTGCTGCAGCACAAAGTTGACATGCTGATTCGCAATTATCGTGTGCGCGGACATTTGATGGCCTGTCTCAGCTCGATCGGCGCGCCCTGCGAAGATTTGCCGGAGCTGACGCCGTCGTACCACGGAATCGAGGAGCATGAGCTGGATTACGAGTTTCCCGCATCGATGGTTTCGCTGGACGGGACGCTGACGCTGCGGGAGATCATCGAACGGCTGCAAAACACGTATTGCCGGTCGATCGGCGTGCAGTACATGCACGTCGACGATCTCGAGCTGCGCGGCTGGCTGCAGAGCTGGATGGAGAGCACCGAGAACCGCCTTTCCTTGGGCCGGGACGCCCAACTCCGTATTTTGACGCGATTGACAGACGCGACGATCTTCGAGGAGTTCATTCAAAAGAAGTATCCGGGGGCGAAGACTTTTTCACTCGAGGGCGCGGAGAGCCTCATCCCCTTGCTCGAACTTTGTATCGAACGCGCGGGGGAGCAGCACGTGGAGGAGATCGTGCTGGGGATGGCGCATCGGGGGCGTCTCAACGTGCTCGCGAACATCATGGGCAAGGACCCCGCGCAGATTTTCCGGGAGTTTGAGGACAAGGACCCGGACGCGTACACGGGCCGGGGCGATGTGAAATACCACTTGGGCTATCACAGCGAGCGTGAGACGGCTTCGGGCCAGGTAGTGCACCTCGCTCTATCCTTCAATCCGAGCCATTTGGAATTCGTCAACACGGTCGCGTGCGGCCGGATGCGTTCGCGTCAGGACCGGACGGGCGACCATAAGCATGAACGGGGCTTGGTCATTCTGATCCACGGGGACGCGGCCTTCGCCGGCGAGGGCATCGTTCAGGAAACGCTGAACATGAGTTGCCTGGACGCCTACACGACCGGCGGAACGCTGCATATCGTGGTCAACAATCAAATCGGTTTTACAACGAATCCATCGCAATACCGGTCGAGCACGTATTGCACGGACGTCGCGCGGATGCTCCAGAGCCCGATCTTTCATGTGGACGGCGAGGACCCCGAAGCGGTTGCGCAGGCGGTGAACCTGGCGATGGAGTTTCGCAAGCAATTCAAGCGAGACGTTGTGATCGATATGTACTGCTACCGTAAGCGCGGGCACAACGAAGGCGACGAACCGGCCTTCACGCAGCCGCTCATGTATCGAGAAATCGCCAAACGCAAGTCGGTGCGCGACAATTACCTCGAAGGGCTGCTGAAAATGGGCGGGATCACGCGCGAGGAAGCGGACCAGATCGCGGACGCGCGGCGTGAGCGTTTAGAGACGGCGCTTTCTGAGGCACGTGCGGAGACTCAAGTACGTCCGCCTTCGACCATGCGGACCATCTGGAGCAACTACCGGGGCGGGCCGGACAAGTCTGTGCCGGAGGTCGACACGGGTGTCGAGCGGTCCCGGCTGGTCGACCTCATTCATTCGCTTACGACGGTGCCGGACGACTTTCAACCGCACCCGAAGTTGGTGAAGATCCTAGAAACGCGGCGCTCCATGGCGACAGGGGATCACGGGGTCGACTGGGCCATGGGCGAGGCGCTTGCTCTGGCGACCTTGGCGACAGAGGGCGCTCGGGTGCGCTTCACCGGTCAGGATTGTGAGCGTGGGACCTTCAGCCACCGGCACGCGGTGCTGCACGATTACGAGAACGGCAACACTTACATGCCGCTCCGTCATCTCGCGCCGGACCAGGCGCCGGTGGACATTGCGAACAGTCCGCTGTGCGAGGCGGGGGTGCTGGGTTTCGAGTACGGCTACAGCGTGAATTGTCCTGATGGGCTGGTGATGTGGGAAGCGCAGTTCGGCGATTTCGTGAACGCGGCGCAGGTGATTCTCGATCAGTTCATTTCGAGCGCGGAGGATAAGTGGCGCAGCCTCAGCGGCTTGGTCATGCTGCTGCCGCACGGCTTTGAAGGCATGGGGCCGGAACATTCGAGCGCGCGTCTGGAGCGGTTTTTGAATCTGGCGGCGGAGGACAATCTTCAAATCTGCGTGCCCTCGACGCCGGTCCAGTTTTTTCATCTCCTGCGGCGTCAGGTGCATCGGCCGTGGCGCAAACCGCTGGTGGTGATGACGCCGAAGAGCCTATTGCGTCATCGGCGTGCGCTGTCGTCGCTTGACGAATTTACGCGCGGACGTTTTCAGCGGATCATTCCCGATGCGCGTGAGAATGCCGGGCAAACGGAACGAATTCTGCTCTGTAGCGGGAAGATCTATTACGATCTGGTGGCGGAGCGAGAGGAGCTCGGGCGGGACAACGTGGCGATTGTCAGGCTGGAGCAGCTTTATCCCTTGCATCCGAGCGATCTGAAAGAGGTCATGGATGAGTATGAAACGGACACGCCTGTGTACTGGGTACAGGAAGAGCCGGAAAACATGGGGGCGTGGCGGTGGATGAAGGGCAAGTTCGGCGAACGGCTGCTCGGGCGTTTCCCATTTACGGTCGCGTGCCGGCCGGCCTCGGCCAGCCCGGCGACGGGTTCGGCGCATAGTCACCGCAACGAGCAGCGGCTAATCCTTTCGCTCGCCTTCGGTACGGAAAAAACGTCGTGGTATTAGTACTACAGCACTACTTTTTGCACCGGTCACTGAGTAAAACAGGGACTGTGGAACTGGTGAAAAACCAATCGCCGGCCCAAAAACAGGGACTGTCCCAAGCGAAGCGAGGTACGAGCGGAGACGGGACTGTCCCTGCTTTTGGGCTTTTCGCGAAATCGACTCTAC
>JASJYE010000371.1 GCA_030123645.1 Candidatus Hydrogenedentota bacterium
GTGGCGGCTTCTAAGACACCCCCAAACGAGTTTGGCGGTGGCACCCGTTTTCGGAAGACGGCGCGGGAGCAGCAAACGTATCAGTAGAACCTTAAGATGCTTTAGCTCGTTGATTGGATGAGTTTGCGATAGGCGGTGCGGCAGGAGGGATAGCGGAATGCGTATCCGGTGGAGCGAAGGCGAGCGTTGCTGCAACGGCGGTTGCGGGGGGGGCGTCTGGGGGGGGCTTGGGTGTTTGAGGACGGTTCTGGCACGCCTAGTTGGTGCGCGATCCAGCGTATGAATTCGTTCCATTCCTGGGGGTCTGAATCGACGCCGATGTAGACTGGCCCGGCCGCTTCCAAGAGCATGAGGTGCATCAGCGCGCCGACGATGTCGTCGAGGTGAATCAGGTTCAGGTGACGGGGGCTGGCTTCGATGGGGGCTTCGCCTTTGCGCACGCGGTCAATGAGCCGTGTCCGGCCGGGGCCGTAGATGCCGCCGAGGCGAAGTGCGATCGTTTCGAATGGGGAGGCTTGTAATAGACCTTCGCCCTCGAGGACGGCCTTCCCAGAGAATGACGTGGGCTCGGCGGGCGATTCCTCGTCCACCCATTGTCCGTCTTGCTGTGCGTAGACGCCCGTGGACGATGTGAAAATAACGCGCTTGGGTTGTTGCGCCTGCGATTGCAGGGCGGCGAGGAGGTTTCTCATGCCGAGGACGTATGCCGCTTTGTAGGCTGCTTCTGAGAATTCGCTCGCGCCGGCGGTGTAGAAAACGTAATCGAGGTCGCCGGGCAGGCGGCTTAAGGTTTCGGGATTGGTGAGGTCGGCCTGCAGCGCTTGTACGCCGTTGGGAAGGGCTTCGGAATTGAGGCGCATGCCCCAGACTTCGTTTCCGTTCTTCGCGAGGCGTGCGGCCAGAGCGGCTCCAACATATCCGCAGCCGGCGATTAAAATCCTGCTCATGACGGCGGCATCGGCGAACTAAACGACTTCGAGACGAAGGGTTGAGGGTCGACTCTCACCGGGGAGGCAAACCTTCCGGCGGCGGAGGCGGACCTTCTGGTGGATGCTGGCCTTCGGGTGGCGGGGGCATTCCTTCGGGACGAGTAATGCCCTCGGGACTCGGCGGCCCGCCGGGGTGGCGCATCCCATCGGGCCTTGGGCGGTGGTTGCGCGGGCCCTGCATGCGCGGGTCGCCTCTGTTGCCTCTATCGTGGCGGGGACCCTCGCGCAAAGCGCGTTCCCTCGCGCGCTCTATACGCTGGCGCCATTTTTCGGCCTGCTCGGGCGTGAGGACCTGCTCGATTTCACTCTGGAGGGAGACGAACATTTCTCGTGCCGAGGTCCCGTGTTTCTGGCGGAAGGCGCGAACGCGTTCATGGTGTGCCTGAAAGATTTCGCGGACCTGCTCGCCCTGTTCGGGTGTGAGATCGAGGTCACGAATGAGGCGCGCAGCCACCCGCTGCGAGGGCCACGCGGGATCTTTGCGGGCCCGCTCTGCTTGAGAACGGAGCACGATCATGGTCAGGGCACTGCCGATCACGGCGCCCGAGATGAGGAGGGCCGTCCCGAAGAGGAGGGGCCGCAACCATGACTTTCCGGGGGCGGGCATGTACGTTGCGTTTTCGCCGTTGGGGTCGGTCATGTCAATCTACTCAAATCAGGCTCGATACCGTCGTTTCCATCATCATAGCGAGGGGGTCGAGGGCTCCGGCGAAGTCGGAAAAACTCACGATCGCGACTAACGCCGCGACGGCGAGGGCGCTGGCGGTGAGGAGCGCGAGCCCGCGATCTGCGGGACGCTCATAAGCCCGCAACTGTCTCAACACCGCGTGTGAGACGTCGATATGCGGGAAGTTTTCGGTCCGCGCGCGCGCGGCCAGGTCGTCCACGGCCGCTAGTGCGTCACGATGGTTTTTGACGGCCATATCCTGCCTCCTCGAGTAAGGTCTTTAACTTTTTCCGGGCGCGATGGGCCCGTACTTTCACGAGCGAGCGGGTCCATCCCATTCGCTCGGCAATCTCGCGCGTGTCGCGTGCCTCGAAGTAGTGCAAAGTCAGCACCAAGCGATCCTCGACAGGCAATTGCGCGAGCAATGTATGCAGGTATTCGCCCGCTTCCGATGGCGACGTGCCCTGCGGCGGGACCAGTTCATCTGCGCGCCGGGCGAGTGCCTCGCGGCGACCCTGCTCGCGCGTCCGTTTCCGCCAGTAGCGGTAGCCGACCCGGGTGGCAATTTTCCGGAGCCAATGCAGTAGCGGCGCGCGTCCCTTAAACTTTCCAAGGCTCAGGTAGGCTTCGACAAAGGCCTCCTGAACCAGCTCTTCAACAACGGCGGCATCTCTGGAGAATCGCCACATCTGTGCGGCGATCTTCGGCTGGTACCGGCCAATAATGCGTGCGTAGGCCTCCTCGTCGCCCACCAAACTTTGACGGATATCCTGTCGATCCTCGTCGCTGACTACGCTCACCGCGCGGCCTCGTGTGTACATCGCCGCGTCTGCGCTGCGAGGGGGCCAGTCGCCCTGCCGTTGCTCAAAAAACTCTTGCGCGGTTTCCGCTTCGGCCATGTCGATGAAGCCCTCGGCGTACAAATCGATACGGCCGAAGAAATTCTCGAGGGGCCCGACTCAGGCGAGGCACAAGAGCTATCTCCTTGGTATTCGTGTACTTACACGTATACTCATGCCGTGGGCACATGCCCTCTATCTAGGTGGTGCCTCGCGCGGCCCCACCGGTTACAAGACATAACATCCTATGAGTGCATGGTTTAGCATTTTCTGAAAACCAAAGCAACCGGGGCGCTTGTCTCCAATCGTCTGCAACGATAGAATCGCGCTGATCGTTGATTTCGCGTGACACGGGCGAAGCTTGCGAGTGCAAATTGTTAACGTGCACGATCTTAGCTGCCTTTCGCCAGCCAGACGTAGCGTTGTAATGCTAGCAGTTTGCCGGACTTAAGAATGTGAATACTGCTATATAAAACTATTGATATAATTGTCGTTATCCGCTAAGCTCCGGGCCATGAAAATACGATTCGTATCTGTCGACCGAGACCAACCCTTGTTGTTGCCGCCGGATCTGCGGGACTGGATTCCGCAGGACGAGTCAGAACCACCAGTAGAACTGGTGG
>JASJYE010000372.1 GCA_030123645.1 Candidatus Hydrogenedentota bacterium
AAAAAACACCCCCGGCCGAAGCCGGGAGTGGCGCCCTGTTCGAGAGTTGTGTGACTAAACGCTGAATGATTCGCCGCAGCCGCAGGTGTTGGTGGCGTTGGGGTTCTGGAAGACGAAGCCCTTGCCTTGAAGGCCTTCTTTGTAGTCGAGTTGGATGCCCTTGAGGTAAATGGTGGATTTTCGGTCCATGTAGAAGCGGATGCCTTCCTGCTCGACGACATTGTCGCCCTCGCGCTCCTTGTCGAAATCGAGGACATAGCTCAGGCCCGAGCAGCCCCCGCCTTTGACAGCCATGCGCACACCGGTTACCTCGCCGCTCTCCGCGGCCACAAGGCGCTTCAGTTCGACCACGGCGCTATCGGTCGCGGCGACCAGCGCGCTCGGCGTTTCAGTTGTAGACATTCTAGCTAAACTCCTTGAGCAAAACGGGGACTTTTGAGCTTTTCCAAAAGTAGTCCTCGCGAGCGCGCCAGCAGGGACTGTCCCTGTTTTGCGGTCTCCATGCGACGCAAGAAAAGGGACAGACCCGTCTGCGCTCGTAGCTCGCTTCGCTTGGGTCTACTTTTGTAAAGGGCTCAAAAGTCCCTTTTTTGCTCAGCGAACCTCGCGAGTGCAAATTGTTGAAGTGCACGATATTACCTGCCTTTCGCCAGCCAGACGTAGCGCTGTAGTGCTCAGTCGACCTCAGCGGGCGCTTCACCGGGCTCCGACGCTACTTTTTGCGTGGCGCCGTCCGCCTCATCGACCATCAACTCATCGAGGACGTCCAGCAGCAGATCCACGTCGATGCCGTAGCCCATGCAGACCTGGCCGATCGTCTCAATTTCGCTGACCCCGCAACCCGAGCAGCCGCCCAAGTGAAACGCGGCGAATACTTCCGCAACCTGCGGATGTACGGCCATCGCTTCGACGATCGTCATGTTCGGGTCGAAATGTTTCCGCGCATGAACGCCCTGCCGTTGCAACTCATCGGCGATGACCTCTTGCGCCGACGCGGCGGGCTCCGTGCCGTCTGGAGGCCACAGGTGAAAAAATTCCTCTTCTGTCGCCGGCTCAAGGTCCTCAGGGCGCTGGAGCTTTTTGATAAAGGGATTGGGCACCGTATCCAGCTCGCGCGTTCCGGGGATATACGTCATATACCGGCGCACCGACTTGTCATCGTTGCACTCGTAATACATCCAGGCGTCCCCTTTGCCGGGAACATACTGGTTTGTTTTGAAATAGAGCATGAACTTCTCCGAGCTTCTCACCCTGTCACAATCTAAACAAGGGCCAAAAGGGCTATATTCCAGGTGATTCTAGCAGTTATGAGACAAAAATGCAGATTTCGCAATAGCGGGGGAGGGCTCCATACAGTGGCGGCCCAGTTCCACTGCCGATTTGTGAAACCGGAGACGGCTTTTGTCATGTCCGGCCCGGTAAACGGCCTTTGAAAAAGCACTACGAAATGTACTCCAGCGAAGTCGTTCATGATTTCGTGCCGGTCTCCCCTCGGCTTCGATACGGAGTCCAATGAGATATACGGTCATGATACCACGCTCAAAGTCAGGGTAGATACGCCAAGACTAAGGCCGCGTCGTTCGCGGTTTCGGGCCAATCTGCGATGGGAGAACGTCGTAGGCGGACTCGACCCATTCACAGAGGAACGGGCGCGTATCGCGGGGATCGATGATCTCCTCAATGCCGAAGGCCTCGGCCGTTCGGAACGGCGAGCGGTACTTGTTCAGCATCTCCTCAAGCTCATGCCGCCGTGCAGCGGGGTCAGGCGCCGCTTCGATATCCCGGCGGTAGGCGGCTTGGACCCCACCTTCGATAGGCAGCGAACCCCAGTCGGCCGAAGGCCAGGCGTAACGCAGGTTCATCCCCTCCGATTTTAAATGGCCCCCGCCCGCGACGCCATAGCAGCGGCGCATAATGACCGAGGCCCAGGGAACGCTGGATTGGTAGCACGCGATCAGCGCGCGCGAGCCCAGCCGAACCGTGCCCTGGCGCTCAGCCTCCGCTCCGATCAGAAAGCCGGGGTTGTCCACCAAATATACGATGGGCAAATGGAAGGTATCGCAAGTATCCACGAATCGCATCATCTTCTCACTCGCAGTCGCGTCAACCGCGCCCCCGTGGTGGTGGGTGTCGTTGGCCATGACGCCGACGGGATAGCCGTGTAGTCTGGCCAGGCCGACGACCAGCGGACGGCCGTAATAGGGGGCCATCTCGAAAAATGAGTCCTGGTCTACCACAGCGTGAATGACTTCGCGCACTTCGTACATCCTGCGCCGATCTCTCGGGATCACCGAGAGCAGACTCTCTTCACGGCGGCCGGGGTCGTCCTGCGGTTCTGCGCGCTGTGGCAGGTGCCAAACATTCTGCGGCATGTAGGACAGGAATCGCCGAATCTCCTCGAAGGCCTCCTCCTCGGTCTCGACCTCGTTATCTACCGCGCCGCTTTCATGCGCGTGGATTTGCGATCCGCCAAGGTCCTCCTTGCTGATTGGGCTGCCGAATCCGCGTTCGACTACGGGCGGACCTGCGACAAAGAGCTGGCTGCTGCCTTTAACCATGAGCGAGAAGTGCGAGATAGTCACGCGTACCGCGCCAATCCCGGCGACCGAGCCCATGCAGGCACACACCACCGGCACCTCGCCCATCAGCTCCATCGTAGTTTGAAAACCGCGCAATTCCGGTATGTACGAGTAGCCCGTCATTTCGAGTGTCTTTACACTTCCACCGCCGCCGCTCCCATCGATCAGCCGGACCAAGGGCAGTCGAAGTCCCAGCGCGAGGCGTTCGCCGTGGCCCGATTTATCGCCCACCTTCGCATCGGCCGCCCCGCCGCGCACAGTGAAGTCATCGCCCCCAAGGACAACGCGGCGCCCGTCAATACGGCACGTGCCAAGGACGAAATTGGAGGGCCTAAAGTCAGTGAGATTGCCTTCCTCGTCGTAGTTGGCCTTGCCGGCGAGGGCGCCGATTTCGTGGAAAGAGCCGGGATCGATCAGCTTCTCGATACGCTCGCGAACCGTATAGCGCTTGTTGGAGTGCTGCCGTTCAATGCGTTCCTCGCCGCCCATTTTCCGGGCCAGCTCCTCGCGCCGCCGAAGCTCCTCAATTTCCTTTT
>JASJYE010000056.1 GCA_030123645.1 Candidatus Hydrogenedentota bacterium
CAACTTGCGGGACGCTCGACGCGCAAGCAAGCTTGCGCACTCCGGTCTGGATGTCGCGCCTGCGCGGGAATGACAAGCCCCAAGGTGTCATCCTCAGCGAAGTCGAAGGCTCTCTTCAATAGCGGACGTTTCGGGATGAAGAGATCCTTCGGCTTCGCTCAGGATGACATTGGGGGAGGATTATGAGGACCGGGTCGGGGGCGCCGCGAGCGCCAACAGCGGGAGCATAACAGCCAAGGGCTAAGTCCGAGGTGGCCGCCGAATGCTGCGTCAACCAATCGCCGCGGCGACTGCGTTGCACAGCGTATCCATATTGGTGGGCGTCATGCCGGCGACGTTGATGCGCCCGCTGCGCACCATATAGACCGAATGCTGCTCCCGGAGCGTATCGACCTGCTCGGGTGAGAGCCCGGAGTAGGAGAACATGCCCCGCTGCCGCGTCAGAAACGAGAAGTCCTCCTTGACACCCTTTTCTTTGAGTGTCCGGACGAACAATTCGCGCATATCGTGAATGCGCACGCACATGCCCCGAAGTTCTACCTCCCATTCGGCGCGCAGGTCTGGGTCGTCGAAGATGGCCGTGACCACCAACGCGCCGTGGGCGGGCGGGTTCGAATACATGCAGCGGATGGTACGCTTCATGTGGCTGAGGACGGCGGCGCCGGTCTCCTGCGACTTCGTGACGATTGTCAGCGCGCCGGTCCGCTCCCGGTAAAGCCCGAAGTTTTTTGAGAAGGAGCTGCTAACGATGACTTCGGGATTTTCGCTGCACAAGGCACGCAAGCCGGCCGTGTCCTCGTCAAGCCCGTCACCCAGGCCCTGATATGCGAAATCCACAAAGGGCAGAAGACCTCTCTTCTTTATCGCCGCAGCCAACTGTGTCCATTGGTCAGGCGCCGGATCGAGGCCGGTCGGGTTGTGGCAGCATGCATGAAGGAGGACAAGGTCTCCTTCCGGCGCCGTCTCGAGCGCGGCGAGCATGGCGTCAAACTTCAGTGATTTATCGCCGTCGTCATAATAAGGATAGGTCTTGATCGCCATGCCCGCCGCTTCAAAGATTCCCGGATGGTTCGGCCATGTTGGCTCGCTCAGCCAAACAGCCGCCCCGGGTCTGAGCGATTGGATAAGATCGGCCGCGACGCGCAGGCCTCCGGTTCCGCCCGGCGTGTGGGCAGTGACGGCCCGGCGTGAGGAAACGATTTCATGGCCGGCCCCGAAGAGTAGCCGCTGCACCCTTTCAGCGTAGGCCTGCGATCCTTCGATGGAAAGGTAGCTCTTTGTGATCTCATCGCTGAGCAGCCGTTCCTCGGCCTTTTTGACCGCGGAAAATATCGGCGTATTGCCATCGGCGTCCTTGTAGACGCCTACCGTGAGGTCGATCTTGTCGGGGTTCAAGTCCTTCTTGAAGGACTCTGTGAGTCCTAAGATGGCGTCTGGTGGCGCCATATCGAGAGTGTCAAACACGTTCTGTCCTCATGAAAGTTGCAACCGTCTGTGTGCGCTCGCTCCCCCGCGCTTCGGCGCCCGATTATAGCGCAAGCCAATGCGTATTTCATGCCGCGTGTCGTAGCTATCCGGACTAGGCGGTGTCCGGGTCCCATTGTGAATACGGTTTTAGCGCGAGATTGGCATTTAGATAACGTGGATCCAATGAGACTTCCATGCCGACCCACGGCGGAAGGGGTATCGCCTGATTCTCGCGCTCAAACTCCACTTCCGCCACCACCAGGCCCGCGTTTAGCCCTTCGAATTCGTCTATTTCCCACACGAAGCCCTCGTGCTCGACGTAATGGCGGGTCTTTTCGATTGTAGATCCCAAGCAGAGGCCTTCGAGGATCTCTTCCCCATCTTCGAGCGGGATGGAGTACTCGAATTCCTCGCGCCTAAGGTCAATCGCCGCCTTCTTGATATTGATATGCGCTTGTCCGTCCATCACACGCACACGTACCGCTACGGGCGGACCCGTAGCCAGATAAGCTTGGCGGCAGTGAACCGCTCGCCCGGCCGGCCGCCAGTCATCGTTGATCACTAGGAATTTACGTTCTAATTCGATGCCCATAGAGATGCCACCACGACGTCTGATTCAGCATCATAACCGGCGCTCAAGACACTCTGCACCTATTGCTTTTTCAAGACAATATTTGTCACTTTCGAGGGCCAATTTTTGTCCGGCGTTTCGGAACCTTTACGCTGTCAGGGCCTTAACGGGGGCCAGGGAACCTCGCAGAATTGAGTTTTTCGTGGTACAATCCCGTTGTCTACGTGCGTGCAAGGGGAAGGCCTCAGAAGTATTTGACATCCATTGGTTTACACCGATGACCTTCCACGTGTACGCCAAGGTAATTGCCTGACATTACAGGCTTATTTATGCGAATTCTACTGCCGGATCGAATGGACTGATACTCGCTTCGGGAGGGAAAGGGACGATGGCCCAGCAGAAAAATGAGCAGGGTGGAAGCGCGGCGGTCAATCCCGACACGCCCCTCCGAAACCCCTCGGCCAAACTAGGCGAAATTCTCCTGACAGAGCGAATCATCACCCGGGAGCAGCTTGAGGAGGGTCTCGCCAAACAGGCGCTGGAAGGGGGCTTCATCGGCCAGAAGTTGATCGATCTCAAGTACTTGGATCAGCAGACGCTAACGCTGCTGTTGGTGAAGCAGTGCAAGATCCCGCATTTGAACCTTCTCGATTATCGAATCGACCCTGAAGTCGTAAAACTAATTCCTAAGGACCTTTGCCTCAAGCACAAGATATTGCCCGTGGACAAGATGGGGAAGATCCTCACGGTCGCGATGATCGACCCATTGAATGTCGAGGCCCTCGCTGCGATACGGGCTCAGTACCCGGAGTTGCGCATCAAGCCGATCTTGTGCGACTGGCCCGACTACGAGATCGTCTCCGAACGAGTGTTCAATCCTCCGAAGGAGAGGAAGGGCGACAATAAGGAGGATGATTCACTATTCGGCATCAAGCTTCCTTCAAAAAAGTCGTCTGTGAAGAAGGCGGCCGGCAAGAAGGATGAATACGAGGAGGCGCAAGCCGGGCCCGCGAAGGTTGAACTGCTTGCCTCTGGCGGTGGCGCGGGAGCAGCTTCCGTCACATCGGACGCGATCGCGGCCATGATTCAAACTGCGCTGAACGATGCGCTAAGGAACTTGCCTTCTTCCGACGAGTTGGCGCAGGCCATGCGCCAAAGCATGTCCGAAGGCATGGAGGGTTTCATCGCCGCACTTCGTGAAGAACTCGCCTCGGCTAACGGCGGCGCCGTAGCGGCAGGCGGCGGTGAGCAGTCTTCGGCAGGACCCGGACTGAGCGCGGTCGAGAAAAAGCTGGAAGCCTTGGCGAACTCGGTCGCACAGATCGCTCAGGCATCCGACGTGTTTCAGGCCGCGCGGAAAGCCGAGGAACAAACGGTCGCCGATGGTTTTCGAGCCGACCTCCAGGGAGGAGCCACGGGGGGCGGTCACGGCGTGCGCAAGTTGAAGCAGGGCGATGCCCCTTTATTGGGTCCCGAGGGAGACGCGGTCGTGAAGGCGCAGCTCGATACGGGCGCACCGTTGGGCGGGTATTCGTTCGATTCCTTTTTCGCCGGAGAGGTCAATTCGGTCACGTGTGATATTGCCAAGGCCGTCGCCGAATCGCCGGGAAAAGACTACAACCCACTATTTCTGTGCGGCGACGTGGGTCTAGGCAAGACGCACCTCGTCAACGCCATCGGCAATCTTCTTACAGAGAACGCGCCGGACTTGCGCGTGGGCTACACCTCCGCGAGCCGATTCGCCGGTCACGTGGCTACGTCCTTGCAACAGCGGATGACCGAGGCATTTCGAGAAGCGTACAGCCAATGGGACGTGCTGATTCTCGATGACGTTCAATTCCTGGGCGGGCACGTCGAGGCGCAAGAAGAGTTCTTCCATTTGTTCAACACGCTGCAGCAAGGAGGCCGGCAGATCATCATCGCCGGGGACAAGCCACCGCAGAAATTGGGGCTTCTGGAGGAACGGCTCGTCTCCCGATTCGAAGGGGGCATGGTCGCGCACCTGCTCGCGCCGGATTGGGAAACGCGGATGGAGATATTGCGGTACTACTCGAATACGAAAAGCGAGGTGCCCGAAGAGGTGTTGGCGATGGTGGCGACGACACACCCGAATGACGTGCGTCGGCTGATAGGCTGCCTTCAGAAGATATTGGCATATGCGGAGCTCAAGGGCGACAAAGTCACCTGTGAACTTACGAACCAGATTTTGATTGAAGCCGCCGTTGAAGCGGCATAGCAGAGTGGACCAGGAGCATAAAGAGTGGCCACAAAGATAGCGAAAAAGCGCTTGGGTGACGTGCTCTTAGAGCAAACGCTCATTACGGAGGAGCAGTTGCGCGAATGCATCAATATCCAGCGTCATACGGGATCCAATCTCGCATCGGTCCTCGTTGAAAAGGGTTATCTGGACGAAGAGGATTTGGTCGTCACCCTGAGCGAGCAGCTCGGTATCCCGCACATCCGAGTTGCGCATTACAACATCCCGCAGGAAGTTCTTGATGAGGTTCCTGAGACGATCGCGCGGCAGTATCAGATGCTACCCGTCTCCGTGACGGGCGATGTGCTCACGCTGGCGATGTCCGACCCGCTCAATATCATGGCGCTCGATGACCTTCGAATGCTGACCAGCTATGAGATCGAGCCGGTGGTGGCGGTCCAGTCCGAGCTGGTCGAGACGATTGAGAAACACTACGGGGTAGGTAAACAAAGCGCGGAACTCTACGACGAGCTCATCGGTGAGAGGGACGCGGACGATCTCGAACAGGTCACCGAAAAAGATGAAATGAGCGACCTGGCGCAGATCAAGGCAGACGCTGAGGACGCGCCGATCATCCGCCTGGTCAATCTGGTTATTGTGAACGCCCTCGAGCAAGGGGCCAGCGACATCCACATCGAGCCCTTTGAAAAGATCTTGCGCGTGCGCTACCGCGTCGACGGTAAGCTCGAAGAAACCAAGAGCCCGCCGCGTAACGTGTTCCCGGCGCTCGTTTCACGCATCAAGATTATGGCGAACCTCGATATCGCAGAGCACCGCCTGCCACAGGACGGGCGCTTCCGGATTAAGTATAAAGGCCGCGAGATCGACTTCCGCACGGCCATTCTTCCCTGTTATTACGGCGAGAAGATCGTGATGCGCGTGCTGGACAAGGGCGCGCTGACGCTCGATCTTGAAAAGCTGGGCTTCGAGGAGCAGCCGATGAGCGTTTTCAGAGAGGCCCTCGCGCGGCCCTTTGGGATGATTCTCATCACGGGGCCCACGGGTAGCGGTAAAACGACGACGCTGTACAGCGCGCTGCACGGTCTGAACCAGATCGCGGTTAATATCGTGACCGTTGAGGACCCCATTGAATATGAATTATTCGGGATCAACCAGGTGCAGACGAAGGCCGAGATCGGGTTTACCTTCGCAACTGCGTTGCGTCAGATTCTGCGTCAGGACCCCGACATCGTGATGGTCGGTGAGATTCGTGACGAGGAGACGGCCGACGTGGCTGTGAAGGCGGCGCTTACCGGCCACCTCGTCCTGAGCACCTTGCATACGAACGATGCCTCGAGCGTGTTCACGCGATTGACGGACATGAACCTCGAGCCGTTCTTGGTCCAGTCCTCTGTAGCGCTCGCCGCCGCCCAACGATTGATGCGGCGCGTTTGCGCTGATTGTAAAGAGACCATCTCGATCCCTGACGAGGTGCTCGAACGGATCCAGTATGGGCCTGATACGTACCACGAAACGCCAACCTTCGTGCGGGGGCGCGGCTGCAACAAGTGCAGGGAAATAGGTTACAAGGGCCGCGTGGCCGTTATCGAAGCGATGTGCAATTATCCTGAAATTGAAAAGTTGATATTGGGCCGCGCCTCTTCGAGCCAGATCAAAGAGGTGGCTCTCCAATGCGGCATGCGATCCTTACGGCAAAACGCCTTGGCCAAAGCGGCGAAGGGAATATCTACGATAGAGGAAGTTCTTCGGGTTACCGTAAACGACTAACGCACTGTGTGAAAGTTGAGAAGGAGGAACCATGGCAGTACAAGACGTAGCAACCAAAGAATTTACGATGAAAGATCTTTTGACCGAGCTCATTGAATTGGGTGGAAGCGACCTTCACATCGTTGTCGGTGTGCCGCCGATAGCCCGCCTGAATGGCAATTGCGAGCCGATGCCCGGCTATCCGCGCTTGATGGCCGAGCAGACGCAAGAATTGATTTATTCGGTCATGAAAGAGGACCAAATCGCCGAATTCGAAGAGGAAAAGGAATGCGATTTGTCATTTAGCGTGAAAGGGCTGAGCCGTTTCCGTCTAAATGTTTATCGAGACCGCGGCTCGGTTGTCGGCGCGTTCCGTACCATCCCTTTCGAGATTAAAACCTTTGAAGAGCTTGGCTTACCGAAGGTGATCGCCGGATTGGCCTATCGCCCCAACGGGCTGGTGCTCGTGTGCGGTCCGACCGGCAGCGGTAAATCGACCACGCTCGCCGCGATCGTCGACAAGATCAACCGCGAGCGCGAGGTCCATATCATCACGATCGAGGACCCGATCGAATTCTTGCACCGGCACAATAAGGCCATCGTGAATCAGCGCGAGCTGAACTCGGACACCAAGTCGTTCAGCGCGGCCCTCAAGCGCATCCTGCGGCAGGACCCGGACGTGATTCTCATCGGTGAGATGCGAGACAAGGAGACCATTCTGTCCGCGCTGACCGTCGCGGAGACGGGCCACTTGGCCTTCGCCACATTGCACACGAACGATGCATTGCAGTCCATTAACCGCATCATCGACGTGTTCCCCGCCGAACAGCAGGACCAGGTGCGCACTCAGCTTTCCTTCGTGCTCGAGGCCGTCGTGGTCCAGCAGTTGCTTCCACGGGCGGATGCGAAAGGCCGGGTGATGGCAATGGAGATCATGTTGGTGAACCCAGCCATTCGGGCACTGATCCGCTCGGAGAAGATCCAACAGATTCCGTCGATGATTGAGATTTCCACGGCCGAGGGCATGATGACAATGAACCAGTCGTTGTATCGGCTCTTCAAGCGCAACATTATCACGGTAGATCTGGCCCTGAAGCGGAGCTCGAATCCTGAAGGCCTGCAGCAACTCATCGACAAGGGCGCGGCGATAGTATGACTTCTCTCGGGGATGCACAGCCCCTCGCGTCCGGGCCAGAGGCCCACACGAGGGTCGGTCGTGGCGTGTACTCGCACGAACGCCAGCAGAGCTGGCTGCGTTATCTCAATATCGCCCGTATCGGCGTGCTCTCCTTTGTCGCGGTTGGCGCAGCTTTCACGCCGATCGAGGAGGGCGCCCAGTTACTCCTGACACTCTACGTCACGGGCTTCGCGGTCGGCCTCCTATACCTCTATGCGCTTCAGACCTCGAGGCGGGTCGGGTTGGTGCAGTCTTGGACGCAGGTCCTGGTGGACTTCGCAATCGTCGCGAGCACGGTCGCTTACACGCACGGGCCATCAAGCTTCTTTACCTTTGTTTTTGTGATGGTAGTGCTCGAGGCGGGCCTACTCTTAGGACTCTCGCAAAGCATCGCCCTCGCCTCGCTCGCCTCCGTGTTTATGCTCCAACAGACTGTTC
Organism: Candidatus Hydrogenedentota bacterium; assembly: GCA_030123645.1. Lineage (GTDB taxonomy): Bacteria > Hydrogenedentota > Hydrogenedentia > Hydrogenedentales > JASJYE01. Next base: position 7,618 of record JASJYE010000056.1, read on the forward strand.
TGTACGAGCCCGGCGCGCGATCATTCGGAAGCTTTGGGCTTTGGTACACCTTTCTAGCCCAGTGTCTGGCGTTTTATCTCACCGCGACGATTTCGGGCTACTGGACACAACGCCTCTCCCGGCTTCAGGAATTTCAGCGGGAGATTCTCGATAATCTAAACAGCGGTTTCCTCATTACCGACGCGGACGGGAATATCGCCGTCCAAAACCAAGCCGCGCGGCAAATACTTGATTTGGACGGCGATAAGGGCGTCGGGTGGCCGGTGTCCGAAGTGCTCCGGGTCGAATCGGGGGCCGAATGCCCGGTCACGACCGCACTTCGCCTGGGACAGGATTTCGCCAGTTATGAATTTCGGGTGCGCACCGAGAGCGGCCAGAGCATTCTACTTGGACTGACCACAAACTGCATGAGAGACTCAAACGGAAACATCACGGGAGTGATCGCCTCGTTCACCGACCTGACCGAGATGAGCGCAATGCGCGAAGAGCTGCGCCAGCAGGACAGGCTCGCTGTCATCGGCGAGCTTGCGGCCGGTTTGGCCCACGAAATACGAAACCCCGTCGCGGTTATCCGGGGCGCCTTGGAGGAGTTGAGTGCGCGCGACAAAGACCAGCCACTAAGGAAAAAACTGCAGGAGATCGCAATACGCGAGTCGGACCATCTCAACGGCATAGTTTCTGGATTCTTGAACTTCGCGCGAGATCCTTCCGTGAAACGGGAGACAATCGACGCCGCAGCCCTCGCGAGCGAAGTCGCGGCGTTGTTGAGGCGTGAGCACCACGATTGCGCCGGTCTTCGGATAGAACTTAGTACGCTTGAGCAACCCTCCCTGGTCTCAGGCGACTCGACCCAAATCAAGCAAGTCTTTACCAACCTCGGCAAAAACGCCGTTGAAGCGATGCACGGGGAAGGAACGCTCCGAATCGAGGTGTCGAACGGCAGCGGCCCCGTGGAAATTCGCTTCGATGACGACGGGCCCGGGATCGATCCGGACAAAATCGGACGAATCTTTGAGCCGTTCTATACAACGAAAGAGTCGGGAGTCGGCATGGGTTTGGCCGTGTGTCTTCGCATAATTACCGCCCACGACGGCACCATTATGGCCAGCTCCCGGGAAGGCGGTGGCTGCTCGATAAAGGTGCTGCTGCCGGGGGCTGCGCAGGGGAAGGAAATAGTATCGTGAGAAATCCCAAACGCGTTCTAGTGGTTGACGACGAGCAAGGAATGCGAGAACTGCTTGAAATCGTTTTGGGTGGTGACGGCTACGAGGTGGTGTGTTTGGCCACGCCCGAGGATGCCCAACCCGCGCTTCAGCGGCAGTCCTTTGACGTCGTCGTGACGGATCTGCGGATCGGGAGCGATGCCGAAGCAGGGATGCGATTCCTCTCCTGGCTCCAAGAATTCGCCCCGGGCACGCCCGCCATTATGATGACCGCCCACGGATCGGTCGAAACGGCGATTGAGGCCATGAAACGGGGCGCGGCCGATTATGTATTGAAGCCGTTCCAGAACGATGAAATTCGGCTGCTCGTAAGTCGCGCGATCGATCAGCGCGAGCTTGTACGTGAGAACAGGGCGCTTCGCAAGGAACAGGCGAAGCTCGGCAACGTCACCAACATGGTGGGCGCAAGCCCCTCCATTGAGCAGGTCAAGGAGATGATCCGCCGGGTGGCCGTCTTGCCGAGCACGATCGCGATTTACGGCGAAAGCGGTACGGGCAAGGAACTGGTCGCCCGCAGCCTGCATCAACTGAGTGAACGCGCCGAAAAACCTTTCATCGCGATCAACTGCGGCGGCATTCCGGAGAACTTGCTCGAGAGCGAGTTGTTCGGGCACAAAAGAGGCACATTCACGGGCGCCTTCGAGGACAAAGACGGCCTCTTCTTCGCCGCTGATGGCGGGACGCTATTTCTGGATGAAATCGGCGAGATGCCGCTTTCCTTGCAAGTCAAGCTGCTGCGGGTGCTCGACAACAATATCATCACGCCCCTTGGGGGAACGGAGTCCATCCAAGTCGATGTCCGGATCGTCTCCGCTACCAACCACGATCTCGAAGAGATGGTGCAAGAGGGAGAGTTTCGAGAGGATTTGTACTATCGCCTGAACGTCATACCTTTGGTGGTTCCGTCGCTGCGCGAACGTGCGGACGACATTCCCCTGCTGGTACGTCATTTCGTGGAACTTCACGGCGGAAAACTTGGCCGGGGCAATCTGGAAGTGACTGCAGAAGTAAAAAACCTTCTCTGTGCCTATCCGTGGCCCGGAAACGTCCGAGAGCTGGGCAATGTAATCGAACGGGCCGTTGCCTTGTGCATGAGCGACACCATTGACCTGAGCGAGTTGCCGCAAAACGTACGCGAGTACGTGCCGGGACCGTCCGGCGCTGTGACGGAGCTCCCTCAGCAGGGGGTGGATCTCGAAGGCCTCATCGAGGAGATCGAGATCAAGCTCATTCAGGAGGCCCTGAGCAGAACGAAGCACTCGCAGAAGAAGGCGGCACAGTTGCTCGGCCTCACTGCGCGGTCCTTGCGTTACAGGCTGCAAAAATACGGGCTTGGAAGCGCTGCCGAGACCGTCGAGGTATAACCCGGATAGCCCACCGGATTCCTACCCGGAACCACCGCTTTGGTACCGGAACCACCGCTTTGGTACCGCAACGTCCGGCCTCGTAGCGGAACGTCCAGCCTCGTTGCGGAGGCGCGAAAACAGGGACAGACACGTCTGCGCTCCTACCTCGCTCCGCTTGGGTCTACTTTTGCAGGGGCTCAAAAGTCCCTGTTTTGCGCCCATTGAAGGCACGGTCGTGCCTCGCTTGCAATGCAAAAACTTGAACGTTAGTGTATGCGCATGCTGAGCCGCGTAGTGGTCCCCGCCTTATTATGT
>JASJYE010000057.1 GCA_030123645.1 Candidatus Hydrogenedentota bacterium
CCCGGCTCGGCCGGGATGGTCGTGCGCGTTTCTTTGATGAGCTGCGTGGGCTGCTCGTCCATGCAGATACCAAAGCGGTGGTTCCGGCTGTGTTCTGGTGGCGGCGGAATGTCTGGGCCGTCTGTCCATTAGCAAAGCGGTGGTTCCAGCGGACCAACCAGGACCATCGGCATCCACCGCCAGCAAAATGTTGGCATGCTTAATCCTATACGCCTGGGTCATTCCCTTGCTCACCAGTTGCTCCAGCATAGAGTGTTCCTCACCTCTCAGCCGCACGACATACTTCTTGTTCATGTCGATTCTCCTTCCGGGCTTAGTTGCCCTAAAAGGAATATCGGCAATCTCATGCAATCACTAAAATCAAACGAAATGAACTACTAGAGCTTGGGCGAAGGCTGGAAAAGTTTTGTCCAGAATCCTCTCCAAGGGCGCCGGGGCCGCTTCGAAAGTGCCTTAGGGTGAATAGGCGCGGCCGCGCTTTGTGGGCCTGGGAGGGGCGAAAATTCGGGGGGGGTCGCTTGTGCGGGCGGCGCTATCGGTTTCGCGGGGACGCCGGCCCTTCCTTCTTGCTCTTGCATCGCCATCGCGTGTTTGAAGATCAGTTTCAGCGCCCGCCCGAGCTGCGCGGCCGACCCGAACCTGTCCTCGGGGTTCTCGGCCATGCAACGGGCGACAAAGGCATCGACCTCGGGTGGCAGAGCGGGTACGCGCTGCGTCAATGGAGTGCCGTCCGTAGGCAGTTTGCCGGAGAGCATCTCGTAAAACATCACGCCGAGAGAATAAATGTCCGCGCGATGGTCGACGTTCTTCGCATCGATGCGCTGCTCCGGCGCGCAGTATTGGATTTTACCGAGGCTCACGCCGATGCGCGTGAGGTCGGCATCCATGCTGTCGAGTTTCGCCAGTCCGAAATCGAGCAGCTTGACCGTGCCGTCTCTCGTCACCATGACGTTCTCGGGCGACAGATCGCGATGAATCGTGAATTTGTGCGCGTGGTCGAGTGCGCTGCAGAGCATGCCAATAACGCGTACCGTCGAGCCGAGTCCGAAGGCCTTGCCGGTATTCTTCTTGCGCTCGCGCATCCAGGCGCGCACGCTTTTCCCCTCGATGTACTCCATCGTGTAGTAGAGAATCTTGTCGACTTCGCCGGCGTCGTAGATCTTGACGACGCAGGGGTGGTTAATCCGTCTCGCGGCATTTACTTCCCGGGCGAATCGGCGGACGGCCTGTCTGTTCGCGGCGTATTTGGGCAGGAGCGTCTTGAGCGCCCGGCGCTTCTGCGTCTTGTGGTCTTTGACGAGGTAGACCATGCCCATGCCGCCGCGGCCGAGCTCCTTGAGGATCTCGTAACGGTCCGCGAAGAAATCGCCTACCTCGAAATCTGCCATGACTGCCCTCTTGGAGTCCTGCCGCCGCCGGCCGACCTAGCCTCGCAGCTTCTCGAGCAGTTTCTTCGCCGCTTTGATGCCGTCGAACTCGCTGAGGCGGTTGCCTTCGTATTCGATGCCGATGTAGCCGTGGTAGCCGTGGGTATCGACCACGTTGGCGATGATGCGCTCGAAGTCGAGCTTCGTCTCGAGGCCGGTCTCGTCGTCAAAGTCGTAGCATTTCGCGCTGACGGCCTTCGCGTAGGGCATCATGCGGTCGATGGCGTCGTAGAGATCGACCTCGGCGGGGAAGTTCCCGAAATCGGGCAAAGTGCCGAAGCGTTCGTGGTCGACCTTCTTTATCAGCGGGATCAACGCATCGGGATAGGACGAGGGGCCAAAGTGGTTTTCGACAATGACGTCGATGTTGTTGGCGTCGCCGTGGTCGCAGATTTTCCGGAAGGGCGACACGGAGCGGTCGATGAAAGCCTGCACCTCTTCGGGATGCTGCATGATGTCTCTCGAATACCCGGCCCAGTTCATCCGTACCGAGTGGCAGCCCATGCCGGCGGCGATGTCGATCCATTCGTTGTGGCTTTCGACGGCCTTTTCGCGCGCGTCCTCGGAGTCGGCGCCGACGTTGCCCGCGCCGTCGATCATGATGAGGAGGATCTTGACGTCGTGGGCGGCGGCGTTCTTGATGAACTGGTCGATGTAGGATTTGCCGGTGGAGGCGAGCATGCGGTTGACGAGTTCGATGGCCTCGATGCCGAATTCCTCTCGCGAGAGTTTGGGCATGTCGAGCATGGGCGTTTGGCCGTCCCGGGTGCCGATGGTGCGGTGTAGCGACCAAGCGGCGAGCGAGATGCCGTATTCCCGCGTGGCCGCATGGGCGAGCCGCCCATGTCCCGTTTTCGCGGGCGTCTTAGCTGCAATCCACCCTGCCGCGCCGGCTGCGCCCAGCCTGACGAATGTCCTGCGCGAGACCTGCTTTGCCATGGTGCTCTCCTCGAACGGGGCACGACCGTGCTTCCAATTGCGTGAACCGCGTCGCTTCCGACGCCCGGGGCACGACCGTGCTTCCAACTTGCGTGAACGGCGTCGCCTGTGATACCCGGGATCTCCCATGGTACTCGATAGTTGGCGGCCGGTCTAGCCCGTAGGCTCCGGGGCAGGAGCCGGGGCGGCGGGCTGTGGCGGTTGCGTTTGCAGCACGCGGCCGACGGCGAAGAGGGTGAATTTGTAGAGAATGACGGCGCTGAGGAGGGGAAAGACGAGCAGTTCAAACAAGATGATGAGCACATAGTAGAGGAAGGCGAGAAGGCTGAGACGGAACGCCTCGCCGATGCGGTTCACGATGCGCAGCATGCCCGATTGGATTTCGTCGAAGCTCCGGCTGGGCTGGAGGATGGAAATCTTCTCTTTGAGTTGGAGGAATTCGATCGCAGACCTCTCCAGTTGTACGTTGAACGCGTTGATGGCGTCGTAGTGCTTGTCTTTGAGCGAAGTGGTGTAGCGTTGGCTCAGCACGTCCGTCAGCAGTAACGAGAGCGGTGCGACGTAGGCGACCAGTATCCCGAGCAGAATGCAGCGCCGGCTCCACAGGCGCAGGTCGAGCCTTGGCACGGTGGCGGCGAGCGCGACGCCGGAGAGCACGAAACCGATTCCGATGAGAACGATGCCCAGGAACAGGAGTTCGGTTTCTAAGAGGAGCTTGTAGAAGCCGAGGACCATGAAGGCATAAAGAAAGGCGCGCCAGAAAAAATCGACATAGTCGTAGGCCGGTTGAACGATGTCGCCGACTTGCAGTTCGAAGCCCACGCCGACGCTGCTGCCTTCGATCATGGCTAGGCTTGCCTTGACGGCGGTAATAAGCAGGAAGGTCGCCATGTCGCGTTCGAGCGTGTCGTCAAGCAGCGCAATGGCGTGGTCGTTGAGCGCGGTGTAGAAGGTCAGGTCGGCGACGCGGCCGCTATCGAGAACGCAGAGCGCTCCGAACGCAACGAGTACGATAGCGCCCACGATTCGGAGGTGTTTCGCCCTTAGGAAGGCCCGGATTCTGGACATGACGCGCTCCCCCTTTGTCCCCACGCATTAACTGTAGAACAATCTGTGGCGCTTTGCCACTGTGTATGTGCGGATTTCCCGGGACGAGCGGCCAGCTCCTCTAATCCGAAGGCTCGAGGACGTATACGTCGGGGAGTTCGCGGTATTGTTCCTCGTAGTCCATGCCGTAGCCGACGACGAAGTGGTCGTCCAATTCAAAGCCGATGTACTGGCCCTCGAGGTCGACTTTGCGGCGGGCGGGCTTGTCGAAGAGCGAACAGATGGCAACGCTGGCGGGGCGATCGGCCTGCACGCGCTCGAGGATAGCGCGCGCGGTCAGTCCGGTGTCGAGAATGTCTTCGAGGATGACGACGTGCTTTCCGTTCAGGGGCAGGGAGGGCGGAATCAAGAATTCGACGATTCCCGTGGAGGCGGCGCCGTCGTAGCTCTTGGCGCGGATGAAATCGACGGCGACGGGGATAGTCAGGTTGCGAATGAGGTCGGATCCGAAATGCAGGCCGCCTTTGAGGACGATCAGCGCGACGACCTCGCGTCCCTGGTAGTCCTGGGAGAGTTGTGTGGCGAGGCTTGCGACCCTCTGCTGAATCTGGGAGGCGGTGTATAGGGGCGTGTTACTCAGTTTCATCCACGACCTCGATTTGGATCCACCTTGTTGTCCGGTCGGTGACGGCGGCGTTGGCGGAGACGGCGTGGCCAATGATCCAGACGATCTCGCCTTGGGCGGTGAGAAGCAGCTTCTTGTCTCGTTGCGCCGGCGGGATACCGAGGTCGCAGAAATAGTCCTTGAGCTTGCGCGTGCCGCCGAGCCCGAGTGGGGCGATACGGTCTCCATCGCGCCGGTGCCGCACGATTACCTCGCCGGCCATGCTGTCTGCATCGACGACTTGGCGGCGCGGTGTGCAGTACGACGACAGCGATTCGACCGGCGGGGCCTCGAGGGCTGTCAAGACAATACGTTTTCCGAAGGCCGGCGTCTCGCCTGGGACGGTCACGGGCACCTCGCTCCGGTCGACAGGATGCTGCGGCGATTGGGCGATCTCGACGGCGTCCTTGCCGGAGACGAGTTGCACGCCGCTGCCGAGATCGAAGCGCTTGCCGCTCGCCGTGCCGGTGATGAAGTCGACGGCTTGGTCGTCCCGCTGGAAGTCGGGTTCGGCGCCGTAGCGCCACGCGAGCTCGATCACGGCGCGTCGCTGGAGAGCGCGATGGCCCTCGCGAAACTCCTTGCGCTGGATGGCGCCCTCGGTGGAGACGCAACGCTGCATGAATTCGGCGGTCATCGATGCGAGGAGGTCGTTCTCGGTACGCTGGGCGTCGCTCAATCGGCCGAGGGCCTCGCGAACGCGCGGGTTGTACTCGTGGCGGATCTGGGGAATCAGCTCATGCCGGATTCGGTTACGTACAAAACCGATGTCGAGGTTGGACTCGTCGTGGCAATGGGCGTGGCCCCGCTCGCGCAGGTAGGCGAGGATGTCGTCGCGGGTGAGTCGAAAGAGCGGCCGAACGATCGGCATGCCCTCGCGCAGCCCTTTCGGGGGAATGCCCCCGAGTCCACGCGGCGACGTTCCCCGGAGCACGCGCATGAGGACGGTCTCGGCCTGGTCGTCGGCGTGGTGGCCGGTGGCGATGGCGGCGCATGCGCCGGCTTTGGCCGTCTCGACGAGGAAGGCGTAGCGGGCTTCCCGGGCGTATTCTTCGAAGGACATGGGTGAATCGGCGGCCTCGGCGGCGATGTCTCGTCCGGCGGAATAGAGCGGGACGGCCAGCTCGGCGGCGAGGTTTTTGACGAAGGCGGCGTCCTCGGCACTGGCGCCGCCGCGTGTTTGGTGATCGAAGTGCGCGATGTGGAAGGGGATTTTTAGGTCGGCAAGCACGTGCGCGAGCGCGACCGAATCCGGCCCGCCCGATACTGCGGCCAGCACCGGTGCATTCCCGGGAAGCATGTCGAACTCGCGCAAGGTCGCGCGGACGACTTCGAGGGAGGCGTTCGCCGATAGGGACATCGCGGGCGATCTCCGGGCAAGAAAAAGTGGTAGCGGTGCAGGGACTCGAACCCCGGACACGTGGATTATGATTCCACTGCTCTAACCAACTGAGCTACACCGCCACGGGAAAACGTAACATAACTTTAGCATAGGTACGGAGGTTGCTTCTAACGCTCTCTCCGATGGGAACCTACGGGCATCAGGTACAGATTGTGCGAATTCGGGCTTAGCCATTGCGGGTTCGACAGAAGATTTTCGTCCACCTAGTCGGAGCGCTTCAAGAAAACTACAGGTGAGCCATAGTTAGAACCCTCGAAGGCGTCTAAGGTGTGTTCGATATCCTCCAAGTCCCCGCATTTGCTAGTCCATTGCCCATTTTTGAGCTGTCGAGCGGCGTGAGTTGGCTTCCCGGCGCTATCTGCGTAGATAGCCACCTTCAGGAAAGCTTTCTCGAATTCAGCATCTGCGCATTCGCTGTAACCAATGGACTCAAAAGCCTCGATAAAGGCTTTGATTGTTTCTTCTCGTGATGCACTTGGCGGCCACTCGTACTCCCCCATTGTGTCCGGCCACCACCAGTTTTTGTCGTCGCCAGCGGCCCACGCGATGCAGTTGTAAGTGGTTTCCGCAGGGCTAGTGATTTGATGGGGCGTCGCAGAGAGATTGGGGAACAGTAGCACCAAGTCATTCATGCGGCAGCAGTTTCTTTTCTTCTGCCCACCAAGTAAGCCAATCTTCCGACATTGCTTTCAGGTTGCCACGATGCTCGGGCTTCACCGGATCTTTTCCTGTAATGGCTTTCAAGGCCCAGAACCAGTGGTGTGGAGCGCTCTTGAGCTCAGCAAAGATATATGGCAGAGCCTTCCTACCCATGCCGATTATCTGTTGGTAGGCAGGATGCATGGACTTCTCGGTGATAGACGAAGAAGCTGCGGTGTCGGTCTGCCATTGTCTAGTGAGTTCCGCGAACTTGCTTTCATCGGGATCGCGACCAGGAGACCAATCAAATTTACCAAGATCTTCAATGCTTTTATCTTTCTCGGCGAGTAGAAAAGATTCCCACGTATAGAACTTTTTGATGGCAATAGCTCGTGCCCGCACTAAAGCTCGTGCTCGCTCTAAAGCTCGTGCTCGCTCGAACGATGCTTCCGGAAAGTTTACCGGAATAAATGTCACATTGAGAGGATCATTCCCTAGTTGAGATCCTGGTGCGCTAAAGTCCAGTGGCCATTCGGGTCGCGTCAGTTTAGAGCCGTTTCCCCTGATAACTTTGGGATTTTCTACCCTAACAGCCATTTTTCACCTGAATAGGATTGCCAAGGGCGGCAGCTAGATTTTTAATAAGATCTTCCGCCTCTGCCATGTCCTCAGATATATGCTTGTCCACTAGGTTTCCCAACAAGAAATGCCTGTCCTTTTGCGCAGGTATTGTGTAGTGATAATTCAAGTATCCAAACAGGAATTTATCGTCGTGCGCTGACGGTTGCACTTGAAATTTTATTCGGCAACCATCCTCACGCTCACGCACGACCTCGAAGGTTCCGGAAGACGCCCCGAAGTCCTCGACACCGAGATCCGCATTGATAAGCCCTCTGCCGAGTCGCTCGCCAACGTTTTCACAGGTTGTGGCTACGTGCATTGCCTTATTTAGGCCGAAAGCGTGGACCGGCGTTTCATGGAGGTTGTCATCGAAGACAATCCGAGCCAAGTCGGCAAACTGCTTCTCGGCTTCACTCTCTGATGATTGTATGGTCCACTTATCTGGTTCACAACCTATTCTGTACTCCGCAGTCTTAAATTGCGCGTGGACTTCCATGACAATCGTCTCACTATCATTCAGTGCAAGCTGTTCCGCGTCCTTGCTGATTGCGTCGATGGCCCTATACCAAGAAGGATGGTGAATTCGGGGATTCATTGCCCCCGTGACCACCAGGGAGACTGTCGTGGACGGATCCTGAGCCATGCATGTTCCTTTAGTGCGTAGAGTCTATCACGGTGAGACCCGCTGATGCATCGGAGCCTTGGGAACGCTCTTAAGAGCGATATAAGCTCCAGGTTGAAAGTATATTACTCTAGCCGCCGTTTACTTTCTTATTGAGGCGTTTGGCGACGTTTGGGGGGACGAATTGGCTGGCGTCGCCGCCGAGCTGGGCGATTTCTTTGACGAGGCGTGAGCTGATGAACATGTATTGCTCGGTGGGCATGAAGCTGATGGTGTCGCAGTTTTTGTACATTTTGCGGTTGGTGGCGGCCATGGTCATTTCGGTTTCGAAGTCCGAGACGGCGCGAAGGCCGCGGACCAGTGCGATGGCGTTGTTTTCGCGGGCGAAATCGACGGTCAGGCCCTTAAAATAATCGATGCGGACGTTATCCATCCCGGCAGTTATCTCCTCGAGCATTTCGATGCGTTCGTCGACGGAGAAGAGGCTGTTTTTTTCGGTGTTCCTGGCGACGGCGACGATGAGGGTGTCGAAAAACGCCGAGGCCCGATTGATGAGGTCGAGGTGGCCAAGCGTGGGCGGGTCGAAACTTCCGGGATATACGCCGATCCGTTCAGGCATCGCTTAATTCTCCTTTCACTGCCGCGGCATGGGCCGCTTCGTATACTTCCCGTGTGGATACGCCGCCTTCAGACGCGACCCGCACGCAGTCGTCGTATTCGGGCGAGGTGCTGGTCGTGTCGCCTTCGAAACGTCCAATTTTCACGCGCACGGCCCCCCACGGGGTCTTCGCCGTCTTCCATTCGCGCTCGAGGCATATCCGCTGCTCGCGGCGCATCCGCAGTCCGAGCGTGGTTGACCCGCGGAACAGTACCCTGGTGACGCTGTTGAGTTCCACCTCGTCGACGAGGATGGTGATCAAGTGTGCAGGCCGGCCCTTCTTGCCGAGGATGGGGGTCAGGAAGGCGTCCCGGGCCCCGGCTTCGAGCAGGTCGTTGATCAGCGGTGGGAAAAGCTCGGGATTCATGTCGTCGATATTGGTTTCGACCACGACGATCGTCTCCGTCGCCGCGCCCGCCTCGGTCGTTTCGCCGTAGAAGACCCGGATCACATTGGGACGGTCCGGCAGGTCCTTGGTGCCGCTGCCGGATCCGATAGTTTCGACGCGCATTTCGGGCATTGGCCCGAATTCGTCGGCGATCTGCGCCATGAGGGCGGCGCCGGTCGGTGTCACCAACTCGCCGTCGACCTCGCCGCCGTAGCTGGGTATCCCCCGGAGCAGGAGCGCCGTGGCCGGGGCGGGCACGGGCATGATCCCGTGCGCGCATTTCACTGTGCCGGAACCCACGTGCAACGCCGACGAGAAAATCCGTTCGGGTTTGAGCTGATGCAGGGCGAGGTGCGTCGCGACGATGTCGACGATGGAATCGACCGCGCCCACTTCGTGAAAGTGGATCTTCTCCGGTGTCGTTCCGTGCACTTCGGCCTCGGCCTCCGCGAGGCGGCGGAAGGTTTCGAGGCTGGCCTCTTTCACTTCAGGGGGGAGGTCACCACTCTCGATGATCTGGACGATGTCGCGAAGGTGGCGGTGGGGCTGGCCGTTCTCGGCGTCGATATCGACGTCGAACTTCGTCGCCATCGTGCCGTGCTTGTCGATTTTCCGAGCGCTTAGGCTGTAGCCGGAGACATCGAGCGTGGCCAAACCGTGACGAATGGCTTCGAAATCGGCGCCCGCGTCGATGAGTGCACCGGCGATCATGTCGCCCGCGGCGCCGCAGAAGCAGTCGAAATAGAGGGTCTTCATTCGGGGACCTTGTTGGCCAGGCGGTTGATTAGGGCGGCATTAACGCCCGCGCCGAAGCCGTTATCGATGTTGACGACGGACACGCCTTCCGCGCATGAGTTTAACATCCCGAGGAGCGCGGCGATTCCGCCGAAGCTTGCGCCGTAGCCGACGCTGGTCGGCACGGCGATGACGGGTTTGTCGACCAAGCCCGCAATGACGCTCGGGAGAGCCCCTTCCATACCGGCGCACACGATGATCGCGTTGGCGCCGTCGAGCACGTCCCGCTCGTTCAGCACGCGGTGGAGTCCGGCGACGCCGACGTCGCTGATCCGCTTGACGCGATTGCCCATGGACTCGCAGGTCACGGCAGCCTCTTCGGCGACGGGCATGTCGGAGGTCCCGGCGCATACGATGGCGATGTAGCCTCCGAGGACTTCCCGCGGCGATACCGTGAGGGTCACGCACCGGGCCAGTTCGTTGTGAACGGCGTCGGGATGGGTACGGAGCACGGACCGGGCCACCGCGGGTTCGCAGCGGGTCACGAGCACGTTGCTGCCGTGCTCTTTCATCCGGCCCACGATCTCGACGACCTGTTCCGCCGTTTTTCCTGACGCGAAAACAGTTTCCGGGTGGCCCCGCCGCAGGGCCCTATGGTGATCTACTTTCGCGTAGCCGAGATCCTCGAAGGGCAACGAGCGGAGTCGTTGCGCGACCTCGTCGGGCGAGAGTTTACCGGTAGCCACTTCGGCCAACATGGCCTTTAGTTTCGCTTCGTCCACAAGAAATTCTGTCCGTTTATTCGGGCTAGAACCCAGTATGTTACGGAAACGTAGTGGGAATTGAAAGAAAATACGAGACTAAGGTCGCGAAGTCGATGATAGTCCTAGAGATTCCGCCTTTCGCAGGAATGACTCTAGCGGGACTCGCCGCGTCTCGCCGGCGGGTAAGGCTGTAGTTAGACATTAGGATGAAGGGAACGATGTGGCGCGAGGCCGCATGCGATTTATGGCGGATCTTGCGAAAACGCGCGTGTCAGTTTACGTAAAATTTCACGGTTCCTGAAACCCACGTATCCTGCGATTGCACGACTTGCTCAAGGGTGTATTCGCCGGGCTCCCAACTTTCGGGGATACGAAACTCCTGGCGGCTCACCCACGTTCCGTCGTTGCGCGTGAATGACTTTGAGGAAACTTGTGAGACTATTTCCTGGCCCTTCTTTACGATGCGCGTTTCGATGACTTCCCTGCCTGCGCCCGAACCGAAGACGGCGTATTGCATCGAGCCTTCGACCATCGCGCCGCGGCGTATGGCGGCCGGAACGACGGATGCCTCTTCGAAAACAAGGCTCA
>JASJYE010000373.1 GCA_030123645.1 Candidatus Hydrogenedentota bacterium
ACCCTTTTTCTTAGTCTCTTTGGTTTCAGACTTCCTTGTCCCAATTTCCCGCGTAACGGGTTCTAACTCGCAATGACAATGTGGGGCTGCGAAAAATCGTTTGAGAGTGCAACATTGTCTATTGAATCCCCTTTGTTTCCCGTGTGGAGGCTGGAGCAGGTGCAACGCGCGCGTACAGTTTATAGAGGAACTCGCGGGCGAGCCGCCCGTGCACCGTTCGCGATCAAAGGGCGAAAGCGTCACCCGCGCGTCATCCCCGCCCGCGCCGCCGGGCGGCGGGCCGGTAAAGTCCTAAACATCTGGAAATAAACGCTTTATGGATTATATGGTAGAATATATATCGCTAGCAGCAGGGAACTCAGAATCGACCACGCCTACAAGAGATTCGAGGGCTCATGACGGATTTGGATAGATACTGTCACATACGTGACGTCGTGAAAATGGTGGGGCGCATCGGCCTTACCGTGACGCCTCTCTTCATCATCGCATTCATGGGGATACGGACCTTGTCAGGTGTCGAGGCGGGCCCACCGGAAACGGCCGTCAATGCGATACTCGAAGCCACGGTCGAAGACCGCACTCGCGCCATTCTCCACTCCGACCTGAACGAAGCGTGGAACCATTACGAGAGTGGAGACTACAGCGAGGACATGTGGAAAGGCGTGTACACACACGTCGTCGGGATATGGAACGAGCAGGCGAAGGGGAAGGGCTGGATTGAATTCGGTTGGGCGCCACCCAAGCACGACGAGCCTACTCAGCTCTCGTCGACCCAGACTGAGGTCCGCTGACGGCCCAACTTCTCAATTCCGGCCGGCCGCACCCTTCGCCTGAGGCGGGGACGCGGCCCGGCTCATCTCCTCCGTACAGAAGAACCTCGCGAAATGAAGCCTTCGCTCGAGAGATCCGCATCGCGTCTCGCGGAAACGCCAATGCTCACGCTGCCGCCCGCAAAGTCGGAATTCGCGAGCGTCACGCTCTGATTTACCATCGGTTTTTCGGTGCTATCCGTGCCGGGGACAATAGAAATCGTCGCGCCGGGGTTGGCGACGGCGAGGGCTTCAGCCAGGAACATAAAAGGGGAATTCTCCGCGCCCGTCCCGCTCGAAGTCATGCTGAAATCCACCCACGGATTGTCCGGATCCAATGGATCCCCGACCACCGGATAATCAGGAATGCCGGGGCCGAAGGCGGTGAAGTTTCTGACCCTCGCAGTACCGTCGGTCGTTATTCCGACAACCACGGAAGTCGGGTCATCGATTCCGAAGGCTACCGGCAGAGACACCGATACACCATTGTTTTGCCTCATAAGCGTTGCCAGTTCCGTTTGCGTGTTATACGTCAACGTGTAATCCTGCGTAGCACCCCAAAGATTTATGCCAAGATTGATGAAGGAGCCGTCGGGTCGCTTCAACGTGCCGACACCGGAATTGTCGGCGGAGAAACATGCGAGCACGGCAATGCCTGTGTCGTCCTTGTCGGCGATGACCAGGCAGAGCGTCACTCCGGAATCGATGTCCAGGAATGGCGCAAGCCGGGCAACTATGCTTACTTCGTTGGGCTTGGTCGTATCAACGCGTACACTGTTGTCTTCGAGAAAGACGAAGCCTGCCCCGCTGAAGACGCCGTGCTTGGGATCTCCCGGCGGCGCGGTCAGGACATTCGGGGGAGATTGGTCCGTTAAGAGCCCGACATCGTTCTCAAAACTGATAAAGGTCGTGCCCGCCCAAGCCGGCGTCACGGTGATTCCGACAATAAGCAGGACGCTCAGGAGGCTCGGTAGGCAGCGCATGGATTCTGTGCTCATGGTACAGCCCTCCGCGTTGTGGACCGGTCACAGCATCCCCGTTTCGCAGCCGCACTTCTCCAAGGCACACGCCAGTATCGCACATTTCTCGCCCTATGGAAAGGAAAGATTCGCGCGGGGTATGCGAGGTTGCCCCCCCTCGAGATTTTCTGGTTTCTGATGTCGCTCGCCGGTGTTTACGGGTTTTTTTTCAGTGCGCGGGGCCGCTGGTGCGTCTAGAGCACTTTAAGTATATACAAGCCCGAAGGGCTGCTGAGCCGCAACCGGCAATGGGTGCCACCGCCAAACTCGTTTGGGGGTGCCTTCGAAGCCCTGCGAGGGGGGCGAGTGGCCTCGCTAGCCGTGGAAATTTGATGGAGGCGCGGACGCGACGCAGCGCGTCCCTCCCGCTACCTGCGCACGAAGGTGCCGGAGCCCGGGTAGCTCGCGGGCGTCGACCAGTTCGGCCGCCACCAGAATTGCGCGTTGCCGTCGCTGTCGACGTCGTTGAGGGCGACGTTGAGGCGGATGGACTGCCAGTCGGCGCCTTGAAGCGCGGTGATGTACGAGAGCGGGATTGCGATCTCGGTCTGGTAGCCGGTGTCGGTCATGGTCGAGGCGATCCGCACGCCGTCCGGAAGCTTGTCCGTCTCGAAGGCATTCGGGAAACCTTTGCCGGGCAGGCCCACGATGGCGAGGTAGTCGACAAAAGGCCGGCCCGGGGTATCGCGCTGCGATTCGGGCCGCGCGTCGAGATAGACCTGCACGTTGTCCTGCCGCGTATAATCCGGCCGCGCGCTTTTGACGATCTCGTCATCGGTGGCATCGATGGCGATATATAGGTTCTCGCTGTCGTAGGCCACCGCGAAGTCCACCGAGCCGTCCGAGTTGTCTTTCCACGCGCCTTTGTCGTCCACGAGCTGGCCTGGTTCGGCGGGACGGACGGTCATGCGCGGCCAGTCGCCGAGTTTGCCGTCGAGCGTAATGGCGGCCGCGACCGGGAGCGCGTCGTAGTGCGAGTCGATAACGATGCGGTGCGTGCCCGAGATTTCGATGGGCGTCAGGTCGTCCTCGACCTCGTAGGTGATGTTCCAATTCACGTGAAGCGGGCGGAGGTCATGTACGGGGATTGGGGCGGGGGCGATCAACTCGAGCGGGACGGTCTCGACGGAGTTCGGCGCGACGACCCGGCTCAGGCGCGTCACCGACGTCCCCAGCCATTCCTCCTGCCGGATCGTGAGGTCGATGTTCATCGGGAGGTCCGCGTCATTGGTCAGGCGCAGCGTGGTCGAGGCCCTATCGAAGATCGGCCGATCG
>JASJYE010000058.1 GCA_030123645.1 Candidatus Hydrogenedentota bacterium
GCGCGTTGATACACCGGCACGGTAGTTGGGTCGCGCTCGATCTCGTCGATATTTACGACCACGGCCTGTCCGCGCTCGTACAAGTACTCGAGGTGCGCCCCGGTTTCCAAGATGGCCAGCAGGACGTGATGGCCGACACCTTCGCCGAAGAGGCCGAGTGACAGTTCCGCGATCGATTTCGGCTCGTCCAAAATTTCGAGTGTCTTTTCAAGTCTGGAATCGTGGAACTTGAGTGTGTCATCAATTCGGGCCGTCAGTTCTTCCATCTCATTTTCGTGGCCGCCGAGACCGATTCGAATGCCGGGCAGGGCCTTAATCTTTCGCAGCGATTGCATATAGTGCCCGACGCCCGTGTTGCGCGTGATGGATTCTGGGGCCTGGTTCGGGGTGATGTGCGAGAGCACGTGATCGGCCGTGAAGAGAATGTCGTCAAGCTGAAGACAGACCTGACCGGGGCAGTGTCCGGGGACGTGCCATGCGACCAGCGGCCCCCCCAGGACCGGGCCCTCGACGAGGGTCGCATCGACACGCTGCGAATGATAGCTGTCCTTCGAGCGCTTATTGTTTTCAACATGCTTTTCTACGCGTTCCTTCGTCAGTCCCGTGCGCATGAGGAAATGATGGAGGTGGGTGGTGGAGTAGAGCAATCGCTCCCTGAAATGCTCGATGGCGCTGGCGTCGAGTTCGTGGATGCACAGCTCGGCCCCGGATTCGCCGACGACGAAATTCACGCCGCCGAAGTGATCGATGTGGGCGTGGGTGATGATAACGCGGCCGACGTCTTTGAGCGTGACCTTCTCCCCGAATTGCTCGGAAATGCCCTCGAAACACTTGACCATCTCCCTGTTGGAGGGATCCCAACCCGAGGCGGTATCGAGGAGCGTGATGGGATCGGCCATCACCAGATAGCAATTCGTCACGTGGTCGCGGAAGGCCTCGACCGGTAACAAGTAGACGGTCGTCCCGCCGGAACTCACGTATTTCCGAAGCGTCTTGTCGTTGTGCATGTATTATTCCCAGTCGTTCAATTTATCAGGGGGTGTCCACTCGGCGGTCGCGAGTCGGGCGGCGGCCAGCATACACGTGTATCGTGGTCGAATGGAAATGGACCGGTGGAAGTGCGCGGTGAAGGGCCGTCTTGAAAAGCGGGTAGGACTTTAATCTTGGGGCAAGACCGTAGTAATATAGGAACGGAGGATACCCAAGGGGACCCTATGAAACGCGAAGTGATTTTGTATTGCGCGGATATGTGCAGCGATTGCCAAAAGCTCAAGGATTACATGCAAGCGCAGGGCATCGAATACGAACTCCGCGACATTCAGGAGAATCCCGCCCATGCGGATGAGGTCCTGGAGAAAACCGGAAAGCTTGGTGTGCCGTACTTGATTATCGACGGGGAATGGGTACGGGGCTACGATTTAGACAAGCCTTTTTCGGAAGAATTCGCGCGCAGTCTCTTCCTCGTCTAAATGCGACCGCGCTCGTGTAGCCGCTCCATGCGCCGGTGCTTCTTCCGGAGAATACTTCTCGCGCCGCGCTCGACCTTTTCATCTGCCATGAAGAAGGCATTAACGTAGTGGAACGCCAGCCCGAGGCCCCAACCCATAATTGGCCAGATGACCCAGAGGGCCCGGGGACCGGTAATCATGTTGACCATGAACAGAAAGCCGTTGATGATGCAATAGGTCGTCAGATGGCTGTTGAACTCACGCCGCTGGCGCTGTGTCCATTGTTCCTTCGCGGCCTCGAGCTCTCCTTCGCTGGCTTCCTCGTCGATGGAAGCCTGCAGCTGTTCCGGAGTGATGCCTGAGCTACGAGCGATCTCAACCAATTCGGAGTGGCTGATCGTGTCCTTCTGCCTGTCACGCGCGAGCGCCCGCCGGAAGATCGTGGTGACTTCTTCGTCCGTGTACCTCCGATTGGACTCTTCCACTGTCGAACCCTCCTCGGCCAAGAAGCCGGAAAACGGCCGTTTCGGCTTCCAGTCTAGCTCAAACCGTCGTGTGCAGCAAATACACCCGGCGCCGGAGTATATTCGTTCGAGAGCTTAGACTCCTCGAAGGCTCGGATGGTGTCGCCAACCCGAGTGGCGCCAGTGCGCACGACGTTCCCATAGACCCCGCCCCTGCCTTCGGGCTTGAGGACGTTCCACAAGTCCAGCCTGCGTGGCTTCCATCTGCCCGCAAGGGCACAGGGCCCCGTTTCGGCCGTTGATCTGCGCACTTGGCGCAACGACGAGCGTTGTAGGGCCATTGTGAGGGGTGTATGCTTCTCGTATCACCCAGAGCATCATGGGTGGCTTCGGCAATCCTACTTCGTGGATGGCCCGCGCGGTCGATAGGAAGGAAAACGCCATATGGGTAAAGAACGAATTGAAGTGTTTGCGAACATCTACAAGGCCGCAGCCAAATCGCTCAAGGAGACCGCTGAGAA
Source organism: Candidatus Hydrogenedentota bacterium (assembly GCA_030123645.1). Lineage (GTDB taxonomy): Bacteria > Hydrogenedentota > Hydrogenedentia > Hydrogenedentales > JASJYE01. Next base: position 2,434 of record JASJYE010000058.1, read on the forward strand.
GGTAGCGGAAGAGACACGCCTGCACCAGATTGCGGAGGGAAAGGGTCATCCCTTGTGGCAGATGGGACACCTTAGCTGGGCCCACGACTTCATCATTAACCAGTGGTTCCTCGGTGGCGAATCCGTCATCTCCGCAGAGTACAGCGCTGTCTTCGCGCCCGAAGTTATGAAAGGCAAGACGCCCACGGCGAAGGCCTCGGACTATCCCTCGTGGGATGAGGTGATGGAGAGTTATGACAAAGCGTGCGCAAGAACCATCGAACTGATCGAGGGTCTGTCAGATGAGGACCTTCCGGGCGGCCTAAGGGGCGATGTATCGGAACGGGCCCGGAGCCACTTCGGAAATATGGGAGAAGCATTGATGATGATGAGCCTGCATGATGCACATCATCGCGGCCAGATAGCCCTTATTGACGCGCTTTAGAGTAAATTGCGTAGACCACGGACGCGCGGGGATCCAAGGATTGGAATCTCCGCGCGTTTTCTTTCGCAGGCTACTCAGTGCATTCGATCAGGAAGCCGTTAGAGCACTTCAAGTTTCTTACTGCTACCGCTCGTCGGCCGGCAAAGGGTGCCAACACGAGACCGGACGTTCCGGCGCCAAACTCGTTTTGGGGTGCCTTCGAAGCCAACACCATACACCCCCAAACGAGTTTGGCGGTGGCACCCATGACTTCCTTTTCCTTGCCGGCCTCGTACCCCAACGCGCAAAACGTACCCATCTGAACTTAAAGCGCTCTAGACCTCGTTGCGGAGCCGCTCTGCGAGGCGGGTGTTCCTGCGCGATACGTCCGTGTTGCGTAGCGCGATGTTTAAGGCTTTCGGGTCGCCCACGATGATGACGAGTCGTTTGCCGCGTGTTATCGCCGTGTAGAGCACGTTGCGCTGCAACAGAAGGTAGTGCTGGGTCGAGAGCGGCAGAATGACGGCGGGATACTCGCTGCCCTGCGATTTGTGCACGGTGATCGCGTAGGCAAGACCGAGGTTGTCGAGGTCGTCAAAGGAATAAAGCACGACCCTGTCGTCGAACTGCACGTGGAGTTCCTTCACCTCCTCCTCGAGCAATGTTACTATCCCGACGTCGCCGTTGTACACGTCTAGTTCGTAATTGTTGCGAAGCTGAATCACTTTGTCGCCCAGACGGAAGTTCTTTCCCGGAACCGCCGCGCCTTTGGGATTCAGCGCATCTTGCAGCGCACGATTCAGGTTCTCCACGCCGGTCTCGCCGCGGTGCATGGGCGACATCAACTGCACATCCCGAAGCGGATCCAATCCGAACTTTTTTGGGATGCGATTGACGATCAGTTCCAGGACCGTCTCAAGGGCCTTGGAAGGGTCAGGTCGTTCGACAAAGAAGAAGTCTTCCGAGTTGAATTGCGGCATCTCGCCGCGATTGATGCGGTGGGCGTTGGCAATGATGCCGCTCTCGGCCGCCTGCCGGAATACGGTCTTCAAACGGACAGTCGGGATGACGTTCGAGGCGATGATGTCCATCAGGACGTTGCCCGGACCCACAGAAGGAAGCTGATCGACATCGCCCACGAGAAAAAGCCGGGCGCCGTTCGCTATGGCCTGCAGCAAGCTGTGCATCAAATGGATATCGACCATCGAACACTCGTCAATAACAACGAGGTCGGCTTGTAAGGGGTCGTGCTCGCCCCGAGCGAAACCTCCGGCTTTCGGGCTGAATTCGAGCAGCCGATGAATAGTTTTGGCCTCGCGCCCAGTTGCGGCCTCCATGCGCTTTGCTGCGCGTCCGGTCGGTGCGGCTAACACGGCCGAGACCCCCTTTTTCTCGAGGATGGCGAGAAGACTGTTGAGCAGCGTAGTTTTCCCCGTGCCCGGCCCGCCGGTAATGACCATCATTCGCGCTTTGGCCGCCATTCGGATCGCTTCGTTCTGCTCCGGGGACAGTTGAATTTCTTGTGTCTTTTCAACCCATTGAATTGCTTTTTCGATATCGATGGTGAGCGTTTTGCCCGGCGCGCGCAGAAGCCGCTTGATGTGGTGGTCGCACCCGACCTCCGCTTGGTGCAGCGCGCTCAGGAAAAGCTTGTCTTCCTCGCGCACGAGACTCCCGCCGGCGACGAGGGTGGCGAGCGCGCCGGGAAGGCGCTCCTTCTCTACGCCCAAAAGTGTCGCGGCCTTGACGGTCAGATCCTCCTCGTTCAGGAAGACATGCCCCTCGGAAACGGCCTGCTGAAGCGAAAAATTTAGTCCCGCCTGGAGCCGCTCGGGGGAGTCCGGCTTGATGCCGAGGCTCGCGGCGATCTTGTCGGCCCCGGAAAATCCGATGCCGGTAATCTCTTCAGCGAGGCGGTAAGGGTTTTCACGCAATACGGCGACTGCGCCGTCGCCATAGCGCTTGTATATCTTGACGGCCTGGCCCGTGCCGATGCCGTGTCCCTGCAGGAAGACCATGATTGACTGAATGCTTTTCTGTTCCGCCCAGGCCTCGCGGATCTGCGCGGCGCGCTTGGCGCCGATGCCTTCCACTGAGGTCAAGCGCTCGGGCTGCTCGTCGATGACCTTGAGGGTTTCGACGCCGAATGCGCCTACCAGACGCTTTGCGTAGGTAGGCCCGATGCCGTGTATGAGGCCCGACCCGAGATATTTTTCGATGCCTGTGACCGAACTTGGCAGGATCGTTTCGTACGTGTCCACGCGCACTTGGCGGCCGAATTTCTTGTCGTCGACCCAGTGGCCCGTGATGCGAATGGTCTCGCCGGGCGATATCGCCATCAGGTTTCCGACAAAGGTCGTGAGGTCGGGGCTGCCCTCCTGGCCTAAGCGCGCCACAAAAAAACCAGTGTCCGGGCTCTCGAAGACAATGCGCTCGACGACGCCCTCGATCGTGACGGGCTCGGCGTCCGGGAAGAGCTCATGGGGTTTAAAGTCGGGCATGGTCCGTGTGCTCGGAAATAGGTATCAGATAAGCGTGCGATACAGTGTAAACCGACTTTATCACACTGTTAACCCGGATCGCTCTCTACCCATCAGTGATTTGTTGTGTATCTTGTCTTGCGGCAATTGCTTCATAGGGCAAATGGATCTCACCATCGTTAGTGCACCACCCTGCATGTCAACGCGAAGAGCATAGCGGCGCGGCTGCCAGAGCTACTCATCATCGCGAGTACGACAACATCCTGTCATCCTGAGCGAAGCCGAAGGATCTCTTCTGCCAAACACCGTTCCCTATGGAAGAGATCCTTCGGCTTCGCTCAGGACGACATTGGCCAAATCAGGCGTTGAGTGGCTCAGAGGGCTCGCGTGAAATGCCGGACGCATCAAGACTTTCAATGAGTTCGGCGATGGTCGCGCCGCCGAAATTGCCATCGTGGCGCGCGAGTTCGTCGAAAACGAACTTGAATTGTTCGTCCTGCCGGAATAGCGAAGGCTCTTCACCGACCTCGCGCAAGACGGTGATGATGTCGCCCGCGCGGATCTTGTCCAGTGGGCGCGCGGGTTGATACGAAACCGGTTCCGTGGCGCAGGCGGAAAGATAACCGGCGTCGATCAGACTCTCGAAAGTTTCGCGCAGGAGGCGCATCGGCACGTTCCATTCCTGCGCGGCCCTTTCGAGCGTAAGACTGCTTTGCCCTATCGAAAATCGTCTACCCGTTTCGATCATGGCGCGGAGGCCGACGGCTTCGCGATATGCGTAGCTGGCGTCGTCGGCGAAGCGCTCGAGGGCGAAGGTGCTCTCGTTTTGGTATGCATAAGCCACTTCGCAGCCGAGGAGAAGGATGGCCCAACTGAGGTAGATCCACATGAGCAGCATGGGGAACTGCGCGAAGGCCGACAGAATAAGGGCGTAGCGCGCGAGACCGAACTGGAACTGGACGTAGCCCACGGAAAGAAGGACCCACATCGTGCCCGCTATGAGGCCCGCGAGCAGGGCACAGCGGAATCGGACCTGCGTGTTTGGGACGAGCTTGTAGATTAGCGAAAACACGAGGACGATCACGATGTAGCGGGAAAACCGCAAGCCGAACGCGAGTGGGCCAAGGGCTTCTTCGATCCGGACGCTATGGAGAGCGGCGGTGACGCCCAAAACGATCGCCGCCACGAAAGGCAATAGCAGCGTGATAACAATGTAGTCGCTAAACGTTCGATACCAGGAACGTGTCCGGCGAACGCCCCAAATCCGGTTGAAGGTGTTCTCGATGTTCCGCATCAACCCGAGCACCGTGGTCAGGATGAGGAGAATTCCCGAGAGCGTAAGGGCCGCGGGATTGGTCGCGGCGTCATGCGCCAGTTTCGCGACCGTGTTGACGATCTCCTCGACCGGATCGCGCATATCTCCGCCGGTCTGAGTGATCCCTTGGAATAGAGAGCGGACGATCTCTTCCTGAAGTTCCTGACTCTTGTCGCGCTCGCCGCCGTCCTCCGCGAGGCTCGTCTGGTCTTCGGGCGATTCCCCTTGATCGTCCGGGGCCGTGACCTCTGGCGGGGCACGCTCCTCGGCGGACGAGGTGTCCTCGGACTGAGCGGCCCGGCCCGGCTCCGCCCCCGCTTGATCGGCGACCTCGGGAGAGGATGCCTCCGATTCTCCGGCTTCCTCGGACGCCGCTGTTGTCCCCGCGCCGGGCTCATCGCTGGGAGCTAGCGTGTCGGCGACCTGCTCTACAGTCTGTTCGAGCCGCTCCTGCACGAGCGCATAGAGATCCTCGCCGAGGTTGAAGGTCTCGATGATATAGAAGGTCACAGCGAGAAAGGGAACAATGGATAGGATCGTGGCGAAGGCAAGGGCCGAAGCCCGGACCATGTGCATGCCGTTGAGAAGCTTGCTGCCCAGCAAGATGGCCACGCGCACCTGCTTTATGACAAGGCCCCTGGGGATCTCCTCGCCGGGCTTGCCGATCTGCCACACGCCGTAAAGGACGAATTGCCGGCCGCGCCGGAGGGCCTCTTTTGTGCGCTCGATGAGATTGCCCATAAGTTCATGCTACAACTTACTAAGGCATGGGACAACTACGGGCGTATTAGGACCCGTGTGCCGATCGGAACGAGGCGGAACAGGGTTTCAGCGTCGCCGGGCCGCATGCGGACGTAGCCTTGGCTTAAAGACGTCCCAATTGAACCCGTGTCGGCCGTAGGGTGTATGCCGTAGCTCGACGGGGAAGTACCGTCTCCAAGGCCCGTCCAGCTCGATCCGAGGGGGTTGTCCGGGGCCCCGGCAAGAACCACGTCTCCGCGATTGTACCCGTCCGCTTCAGAGATCTTGTTCGCAATTTGGAATTCGCCGATTGGCGTTCTGCCTGCGAAGCCAAGTCCGATCGGAAAACTGCGCAGGATGACGTCGCCCCTAACGATGCTGAGGAGATATTCAGAGGCGTCGACCTCGATGCGCAGAGCTTCTTTGGCTTGATCCTCCCGCGGCGACGGCTCGATCAAGATCACCGAATCCATCGATGCGGCCTCGAAGGGCGTCGATTGATTCTTGTTCAACTTGGCCGCCAATTCCCGGCCTGCGCGTCTCCACGGCTCAGGCACTCCGGCGCCAAGCTCCAGCGCCCTTCGAACAGTTTGGCGGGCCAAGCTATGATCCCCGCGTGCCGCCGCCGTTTCAGCGAAACCAAGCAGCGAGACGAAGCGGTGTATCGGATACGCCTCCGGGTGTTGTTCTAGCTGTTTGAACAACTTCGCCGCATCATCGAGATCGCCTCGATCCAATGCGGCCTGCGCGCGGACAAGCAGGGCGTCTGTGGCTTTGCGAGAACTCCGCTCATACGGGCCGGTGGCTCGAAAGTCTTGGCTAAATCGCCCGGCGGCCAGTGCCTTCGCGAGGCCCGGCTCTAAATCCTGCTCGCTTTTTGAATCTGCGCTAACGAACTTAGCACCAAAGAGGCCCGTGGGAAAGCGCTCTTCGTCATCGCGGAGAGCCTCGAAAAACAGCGCGCATAGAACCACAAAGAGGACCAGCAGCGCTCCCCAGGGAAGCCATTTTCGGCGCTTAGGCTTGCGCTTTTCCACTTTGCTGAATACAACGCGTCTTGGTGCAGAGGGGCTCTGCGCGCTTTGCGCCACGGCGGCCTGCGGCTTCGGGGTGGGCGCGCCCTGTGTGTTAGCCTCTGTAGCCTTCGCGGCCAAGGAGAGGAGGCCCCGCGATAACCCGCCGGTGCGCGCGGATCCCCGTTGAAGCAGCTTAATTCCCATAGCGAAATCGCCGTTTCCAAGGGGGTCGACGTGCACAACGCGTCCACGGAATAGTACAACCTCAGTTTGGTCGCCGCGTTGGGGCTGAAGCTCGATTTGGATTTCGGTCCCGACGGCCTCGGGGTAGCGGCTGGAGATTTTGAAGCCGCCGGCGCTCATATCGACCGCCATACCCACACGAAGCGGCCCGGTAGCCTCATAATCGGAGAAAAGGACGTCCCGTTGGGTCTGGATGCGCTCCGAAGAGCGCCGATCCTTAGACTGGTGTCCCTGTGGCGGTGACTCGCCGTTTACGTCAGACGTCATTTCATTAAGACAACCGTACAACTACCCCGAAATCACTGCTAAAGTATACCATAGAGGCATCAATTGTATCGTAACATATTGAAATATATAGAGTTACAGGATCCGCCTCCCTCCCGCTTCCCAAAGCGAATATCCAAAATCACTGCTATGCGATCGAAATATGAGCACTCATCCATCCGCGAGACGCATTGCTATTAGGATGTCTCCTCATCCTGTTCACGCGATTCGAGCCGTTTCTTGAACTCGGCTTCTTTGCCACGATCGGAGGGCACATAGTAAGTGCCCCGGGGAACGCCGTAGTCTTGCGGGACGTAGCCTTCGGGATGGTCGTGCGGATACTCGTAGCCGACGCCTCGCCCGAGTTCCTTGCCCCGCGGGCCGCCGTCTTGCAGGTGCTTCGGAACCGGCACGGTTTTCTTCTCGCGCACGTCTTTCGTGGCGGCGTTAATCGCGAGATAGGAGGCGTTGCTCTTCGGGGCGCAGGCGATGTACAGGGCCGCCTGCGCAAGGATAATCCGCGCTTCCGGCATGCCGATAAACTCGCAGGCCTGCCATGCGTTGGTCGCGACGACCAGCGCCATCGGGTCGGCGTTGCCCACGTCCTCCGAGGCGGCGATACACATGCGGCGCGCGACGAAGCGCGGGTCGTCACCGGCCTCGAGCATCCGCGCCATCCAATAGATCGCCGAATCCGGGTCCGAGCCCCGCATGCTCTTGATGAAGGCCGATGCAGCGTCGTAGTGCTCGTCACCCGTAGCGTCGTAATGCAGCATCTTCTTCTGGATCGATTCGCGGGCGGCGTCGAGCGTGATGTGGATCGCGCCGCCCTCCGGCGGCGTGGTGAGCATGGCGATCTCGAGCGCGTTCAGCGCTCGCCGGGCATCGCCCTCGGCGTAGAGCGCAATGTGCGTGAGTGCGTCGTCATCGGCCTCGACATCGAAGTCATCGAGACCGCGATCGGGATGCACGAGGGCCCGCCTGAGCAGGCCAATGACATCGTCGCTTTCTAAGCGGTTAAATTCGAAGAGCTGAGATCGCGACAAGAGCGGCGCCACGATCGAGAAGAAGGGATTCTCCGCAGTCGCGCCAATGAGAATGATGTTCCCGTTTTCGACGTCGGGGAGCAGCGCATCCTGCTGTGCGCGGTTAAAGCGGTGGATCTCATCCACGAGGAGGATAGTCCGCCGATTCTCGTGAACGCGGCGATGTTTCGCGCGCGCGATGACCTCTCGCAGGAGTTTCACGCCCGAGGTGACCGCGTTCAAGTTCTCGAAGGCCGCCTCCGTGCGCATGGCGATGATCCGGGCCAGGGCCGTCTTGCCCGAGCCCGGCGGTCCGAACAGAATCAACGATGTGATCCGGTCCGCCTCGATCGCCCGCCGCAGAATCTTGCCCGGGCCGAGGATGTGGTCCTGTCCGACTAACTCGTCCAAGGTCCGCGGCGTCATCCGCCGCGCCAACGGCGCCTCTTTGCGCATCCGCTCCGCCGCAGCGTTCTCGAAGAGGTCCTCGGGCATATCGAGACAGTGTACACGCTTTCCGATAGGCGATCCGGCTGGGGGACG
>JASJYE010000374.1 GCA_030123645.1 Candidatus Hydrogenedentota bacterium
GGGAAACGGGATTCGAACCCGCGACCCTCAGCTTGGAAGGCTGATGCTCTAGCCAACTGAGCTATTCCCGCATATCTATTCTTGCCATGCCGCGTGTGGGCAAAGTGGTGGTGGGTGTTGGATTCGAACCAACGTAGGCGATAGCCAGCGGGTTTACAGCCCGCCCCCTTTAGCCACTCGGGCAACCCACCCGATTATGTACGCGCGCCCTCCCCGTCCAAAAAGCGAAGACGCTGCGGAAGTGCGATAGTGGAGCTGGCGAAGGGAGTCGAACCCCCGACCTACGGATTACAAATCCGTTGCTCTACCAACTGAGCTACGCCAGCACGAAACCTCGCCCGCTCAAGGCCTTAGCCATTCTAACCTCCCGGGCCCATGCCGGCAAAGGCCCCTATAAAACCAAACCGCCGCCCGAAGGCGGCGACCAACACGAAATACTAGCAGACGGGCCACTTCGTGTCAACCAGCGTGGCCGATGCCGAATATCACCTCAGGGCGCTGGGGCTTTCCTTTTCCTGTCGATAATGGGCACGTCTTCGGGGATTTTGAGGCGATCTGCGTCGATAACCTCTCCGTCCACCACGATTTCCAGCTCAGTCCAGCAGAACTCGAAAAGGGAATCGCCCTTTCCAGCCACCCACCGTTCTCTCCCATCGACAATTTCCTTGTGCACATATTCGGGTAGCTCGCCCTTCTCACTCCAAAGCCCTGGCGGTCTGGGCGGCCCGTACTTCAGAATGTCCACATTGTGCCACCGGGACGAGGCCCCGGGCGGCGCAATCACACGCACGCACGGCCGTGCGTTTGACCAGTCGTCTTCGTCTTTTTTGCCAAAGCGCCCCGAGTTCGCGTCTATGTCCACAAGCCTAATCGGCGCGCCCTTCGACTTCAGACTCAAAATCGATGGCCACACCTTCTCAAATTCCTCGTGGTCATAAAACGGAATCTGGTAGATTAAAACGGTGTGCACCACGCTAAAATGGGCTGTCTGCGAGCGCTCGCGAAACGGCTCGAGTTCCTCTGGCCAATCCTCGGGCCACCTTCCGATATCGTCAAAGGTGACAAAGGCGTGCGCCGGATGTAGCCCGAATGTTAGCAGGCTCAAGACCAGTAGGCTGCATCGCGTAATTCTGTTCATGGCGTCCACCCTACGTGTCAGCCCCAAGTCTACCCCACCGCTCTGGCCCTGTCTACCGGAAGGTTGCGCATACGGCCAAGTATTGATAGCCTTCGACAACATCTGACACAATCGGCCTGTTCGAAGGCAGATAGATTGTATGCAATGACACTTTTCGAAGAGCTTTCCTGGCGCGGCTTAGTCAACCAGGTTACCCATCCCGAATTAGCGGAGCTGCTCGAAAAAGAGCGGTTTACCCTCTATTGCGGCTTCGACCCGACCGCCGACAGCCTGCATATCGGCCACCTCGTCCAAATCATCGGCCTGCGGCATTTCCAGCGGGCGGGCCATACGCCCATCGCGCTCATGGGCGGCGCGACGGGCATGGTCGGCGATCCCGTCTGGAAAGCCGAGGAACGCCAGCTCATCACCTCCGACGTCGTCCAGCGCAATATCACCATGATGGAAATCCAACTGCGGAAGTTTCTCGACTTTTCGGGCAAGAACGCCGCTATCATCGCGAACAACGCCGATTGGCTCGGTAAACTGCGTTTGGTCACTTTTTTGCGCGATATCGGCAAGCACTTTTCGGTGAATGTGATGCTCTCGCGTGAGTCGGTTCGCGCGCGCCTCGAGGACCGCGAACACGGCATCAGCTACACGGAGTTTTCATACCAGCTATTGCAGGCCTACGATTTTTTGCATCTCTACGACGAGTACCAATGCCGGCTGCAAACCGGCGGAAGCGACCAGTGGGGCAACATCGTCGCCGGCATGGACCTCGTACGGCGCCTGCGCTCCGGCGCCAGTACCTTCGCATTGACGCTGCCGCTCATCACTAAGGCCGACGGCACCAAATTCGGCAAAACCGAGTCGGGCAACGTCTGGCTCGATCGCGAGAAGACCTCCCCCTATAACTTCTACCAGTTCTGGATCAATCAGGCCGACGTGGACGTCGTCCAGTATTTGAAGTATTTCACGTTCTTGCCGCAAGAAGAGATCGGCGCGCTCGCGCAGCAGGTCGAGGAGGCACCGCATCGGCGCGCCGCGCAAAAGGCGCTAGCCGCGGAGGTGACCCGTATGGTCCACGGCGAAACGGACCTGGCCGAGGCGTGCAGGGCCAGCCAGGCCATGTTCGGCGGCGACCTCTCCGGGCTGAGCGAGGCCGCCCTCGAGGACGTGTTCAGCGAGGTCCCATCCACGGAATTGCCCAAAAGCGACCTGTCAGGCGACCGGCTCCTGATCGACGTGCTCGATCAATGCGGAATCGTGAAGAGCAAGGGCGAAGCGAAACGCCTCATCAAGAACGGCGGCCTCTACCTCAACAACCTACGCGTCGAAGCCGAGGACGTCAAACTCACCTTACAATCCCTTTGCACCGGCAACATCGCCGTCGTCCGCACCGGCAAGAAGAACTATCACCTGCTCAAGTTCACCTGAGCCGCCGAATCACACACGCTGTCCTCGGCGTCGAGTGGATGGGCGTGTTCGGCAAAGTTCCGCTCCAGATCACCCGCTGTCTCGTTTCTCTAAAGATCTCACCGAGAGAATCCTTAATTTCACCACGGGCTGCTTTGTGTTGGGATCCAACCTGCTTTCGGTAACCTCAGCCCTGATGATAACCTCTCTGCCTATCAGTGATTCCTTGACCACATCCTTTTCCGCAGTGGCATTGATAACGACATGCTGCATCGTATCCGTCACGACAAGCACCAAGTAGTACTCGCTGTCCTCTACCTTGTGGCCTAGCGCCACTACGTAGCCATGTTCCTCCGAAATATCGCCGACCTTATTGTTGATTTCCACAAAAGGCGTGGGACCATCGGCCAGCGCACTTGGCACGATGATTAGCGCCGCAAAGAGAACGGACACCCCTAATAGGATTGACGGAAATACGCCCTTGTGTAATGGGGCGCCGTGCCATGCGATCAAAGCCATCGAAGTTTCCTCTCTCAAATTTGCGTTTATCAATAATTATGAA
>JASJYE010000375.1 GCA_030123645.1 Candidatus Hydrogenedentota bacterium
GGCCTTCAAGGGATGATCAACGACATCCTCCGCCAGATAGACAAACCCAGAGACACGAAGGACGTAATCGAACACATAGAAAACCTATGCGCCTCGAATCCCCTCATCGTCGCCCAATTCATCACCGCCGTCGAGGAAGCCGGCCCGGGGCTGCGCGAGGAAATCCTTAGCCAACTGCGGATTCCGCTCGAAGGCCGCCGCGGCCGCCGGGCCCCTGTGCTCGGTATCACCGGAACGGGCGGCGCCGGAAAGTCCTCGCTTGTCGATGAGTTGATCACTCGTTTTCTGAACGATTTCGATGACAAGACCATCGCCGTCCTCTCGGTCGACCCCTCGCGGCGCAAGACCGGCGGCGCGCTCCTCGCCGATCGTATCCGTATGAATTCGCTGGGCCGGGACGGGGTCTACATGCGATCCCTTGCGACGCGGGCTGCCGGCAGCGAGATCGGCGGCGCACTCGGTGATGCTATCGAGGTCGCTCAGGCCGCCGGCTTCGATCTGATTATCGTGGAGACCGCGGGCATCGGCCAGGGCGACGCCGCGATCGTCCCGCTGGTCGATTCGGCAGTCTACGTGATGACCGCGGAATTCGGCGCGCAATCGCAGCTTGAAAAGATCGACATGCTCGACTATGCCGACATCGTCGTAATCAACAAATTCGATCGGAAAGGCGCCGAGGACGCCCTGCGCGACGTCCGCAAGCAGTACCAGCGAAACCACCAGCGTTTCGACGAAGCGCCCGAGCAGATCCCGGTGTACGGCACCATCGCGTCGCGCTTCAACGACGACGGCGTCACGGCCCTGTACCACGGTATTCTCGACGCGCTAAAAGCCAAGACCCAGGTCGATTGGCTCGGAGATTCGCATCTTGCGCGGCCGGATACGCGCCACTCGACGGCGAAGTCGATTGTCATCCCTCCTGAGCGCGAGCGATATCTCGCTGAGATTGCCGATTCGGTGAGGGCCTATAAATCCTGGACGGATGAGCAGGGCCGCATCGCCGACCGGCTCTGGCAGTTGGAGGGCGCGCTCGAGGAGCTGGAACACGGGCCCGCGTCGGAAGCCATCGCCATGAAGATCGACGAGGTCGCGAAACGGCTTGCGCCGAAATGCTCGCACCTGCTCGAAGATTTCAAGCGCGTCCAAGAGGCGTACGCGAAGGACGACTTCGTCTACACTATACGCGAGAAGGAATTTCACGTGCCGCTCTGGCGTAAAAGCCTTTCAGGAAACAGGATACCCAAGGTCTCCCTGCCGAAATTCCGCAACACAGGCGACTTGCTCCGGTGGCTGCTTCTCGAAAACGTCCGCGGCTCCTTCCCCTTTACGGCAGGCGTATTTCCCTTCCGCCGCGAGGACGAGCAGCCGACGCGCATGTTCGCAGGCGAAGGAGACCCACAGCGCACGAACGAGCGGTTCAAGCGCATCTCAGAGAATTCGGAGGCCAAACGGCTCTCGACGGCCTTCGATTCGGTCACGCTATACGGCAGCGACCCCTCCGAGCGCCTCGATGTCTACGGCAAGGTGGGCACTTCCGGCGTGTCCATCTGTACGCTCGACGACATGAAGACCCTCTTCGAGGGCTTCGACCTTTGCGCGCCGTCGACGAGCGTCTCCATGACCATCAACGGGCCCGCACCGGTGATCCTCGCCATGTTTCTCAACGCGGTCATCGACCAGCAGGTCGAAGGCTTCACGCGCGAGCACGGCCGGAACCCGAATGCCGATGAAGGCACCCGCATTAAGAGCGATGCCCTGCGCGCCGTACGCGGGACCGTTCAGGCCGATATCCTCAAGGAGGACCAGGCGCAGAATACCTGCATATTCGCCGTCGATTTTGCCCTGCGCATGATGGCGGACATCCAGAAGTACTTCATCGAAAACGAAGTTAAAAACTTTTATTCCGTCTCGATCTCCGGCTACCACATGGCCGAGGCCGGCGCGAATCCCATCACCCAGGCCGCGTTCACACTCGCCAACGGCTTCACCTTCCTCGAATACTACCGCTCGCTCGGCATGGCCGTGGACGATTTCGTGCCCAACTTCTCCTTTTTCTATTCAAACGGCATGGATCCCGAGTACGCCGTGCTTAATCGCGCCTCGCGCCGCATCTGGGCCGTGGCGCTGCGCGACCTCTATGGCGCGAACGAACGCTCGCAAAAACTCAAGCTGCACGTCCAGACAAGCGGGCGCTCACTGCACGCTCAGGACATCTCGTTCAACGACATCCGGACGACGCTCCAGGCCCTCACCGCGCTCTACGACAACTGCGATTCGCTGCACACAAACGCCTACGACGAGGCCATCACCACGCCGACAGACGAGTCCGTCCGGCGCGCGCTCGCGATTCAGATGATCATCGATAAAGAATACGGCCTCTACAAGAACGAGAACATGCTGCAAGGGTCCTTCATCATCGAGGAGCTCACCGACCTCGTCGAGGAGGCCATCCTCTCCGAATTTGAAAGCCTCTCCGAGCGCGGCGGCGTCCTCGGCGCGATGGAGCGCGGCTACCAGCGCGGCAAGATCCAGGACGAGTCCCACCATTACGAATCGCTCAAAAACTCGGGCGCCTATCCCATCATCGGCGTTAACACCTTCCTCAACCCCGAGTCCGACCTCGAAGCCCAGCTCGACGCGCTCGAAGTCCGCCGCGGCACCGAGGAAGAAAGACAGAGCCAGCTAAAGCGCCTCGCCGATTTCAAGGACCGGCACCAAGATGAGGCCCCCGCCGCACTCAAGCGCCTCCAAGACACCGCCCTCTCCAAGGGCAACGTCTTCGAGTCCCTGATGGACGCCGTCCGTGTCTGTTCCATGGGCCAAATCACCCAGGCCCTCTTCGAAGTCGGCGGCCAATACCGGCGAAATACCTGAGGAGGCTGAGCGAGGTGAGGCCGCTTCGCCTTATAAGCGTAAGAACGGGAGGGCGAGCGGGTAATAGGGGACAGTCACCTATTTATAACCTATTTATATTTGATTCAGCTTGCGGCCAATGTTGTCAAGAAATAGGTAACTGTCCCCTATTTATACTATTTATAAGGGTCAGCGTATTCCCAATAATTGGCCGAAGAGGATTGCGAAAGTGCCGACGGT
>JASJYE010000376.1 GCA_030123645.1 Candidatus Hydrogenedentota bacterium
TCTTCGCTCGTGCCTCGCTCCGCTTGGGTCAGTCCCCTTTTTGCTCAGTCGCCTTCCAAATCTAAGTTATTGGCTCAAACAATCTTAACGGCTTTTTTGTTTGCCAGACGTAGCGCTGTAGTATTAGGGGGATCGTTAGCGCCGGCGCTTGCAGGGGCTTAAGATTTCTTGAACATTATGTAAGGCGATTGCACGGCACCGGATATCGCCGCATGGAGAAGAAAGAGCATGGCCATTGAACTCGTCGTTCCGACGGTGGGTGAGTCTATCACTGAAGTTGAAATCGGCTCATGGTTGAAAACGACCGGCGATTACGTCGAGAAGGACGAAGCGATCGTGGAAATCGAGTCGGATAAGGCGACGCTGGAAGTGTATGCCCCCGTTGCAGGGACCCTCGGCGAGATCGTTAAGCGGACCGGTGAGACGGCGGTCGTCGGCGAACTTATCGCCTACTTTGAAGAAGGCGGCGCGCCTGCGGTTAAGGCGGAAGCTGCTGCGGAAGCGCCCGGCGACATCGAGGAGATCGCAGCGGCGGCGAGCGTTGCGGTAACAGCGACGGCGGCCCCGGCGGCGGCTCCCATGGGGCCTCTCCGTGTAATGCCTTCGGCCCGGCGAGTGCTTGCGGAGAAGGGTCTGAGGGCGGTGGAGGTCCAGGCCTCCGGCCCGGGCGGCCGTCTACTGAAAGAAGACGTCCTTCGCGCAGAAAAGCCTGCCGCGATACCTCCCGCCGGCGCAGAAATACCGGGCGGCGACGGGCAGCGCCAGGAAGAATCGGTGCGGATGACGCCGTTCCGCCGGAGGGTGGCGCAACAGCTTGTCAGCGCGCAACAGACGGCGGCCCTCTTGACGACCTTTAACGAGGCGGATATGACGGCGATCATAGAATTGCGAAAAGAATATAAGGACGATTACGAGAGGAAGTACGAAGTGCGGCTGGGTTTCATGTCCTTTTTCGTGAAGGCGGCGATTGAGGCGCTCAAGGCCCTCCCGGCGGCGAACGCGGAAGTGCGCGGGGAAGATATCGTCTACAAGAACTATTACGACATCGGCATAGCGGTTAGCGGAAAGAAAGGGCTGGCGGTGCCGGTGCTGCGCAACGCGGAGCGAATGAGCTTCGCAGAGATCGAGCGGGCGATCGGCGACATGGGCCGCCGCGCACGTGACGGCAAGATCGGCGTCGAGGAGCTGCGGGGCGGCACGTTTACCATTAGCAATGGAGGCATTTTCGGCTCGCTGATGTCGACGCCGATTATCAACCCGCCGCAGAGCGCGATCCTGGGCATGCACAAGATCCAGCAGCGGCCGGTCGTGCGCGACGGCGAGATCGTAGCGCGGCCGATGATGTATCTTGCGCTGACCTATGACCACCGGATTATAGACGGACGCGAAGCGGTCGGCTTTCTTGTGCGCATTAAGGAATGTATTGAAGATCCCTCGCGCATCCTCCTCGAGATTTGATTGAGGGGGCGATGTCCTCTCCCCCACCTTAGGCGAAGGAGCGTTTCATGGATACCAAACAGCACGACCTCGTCGTTATCGGCTCGGGTCCCGGCGGCTACGTCGCGGCGATTCGCGCGGCCCAGCTCGGCTTGAACACCGCGTGCGTCGAATCGGTAAAGGAACTCGGTGGGACGTGCCTGCGAATCGGCTGCATTCCGAGCAAGGCATTGCTTGAATCGAGCTATCATTTTCACGAGGCGAAGGGTGAACTAACGCAGCACGGCATCGATATCCTGAGCGTGTCGCTCGACCTCGAGAAGATGCTGAAGCGAAAAGACGCTGTCGTCAAAACGCTCACGAAAGGCGTAGACGGGCTGTTCAAAAAAAACAAGGTCACGCGATATCACGGGATGGGACGTATCGCGGGCCCCGGCAAGGTTGTCGTCGAGGGCGCCGACAGTGCGACGCTGGAGGCCAAGCACATCATCATCGCGACGGGTAGCGTGCCGGCGCCGCTCGATGGCGTTGAGCTGGATGGCGGCCGCATCGGCACGAGCACCGAGGCGCTCTCTTATCCGGAGGTCCCGGAACATCTGGTAGTAATCGGTGCGGGGGCGATTGGGCTGGAACTGGGCTCAGTTTGGGCGCGATTGGGCGCCAAAGTGACTGTGCTGGAGTATCTGGACCATATATTGCCGGGGATGGACCGCCGGCTTGGCAAGGACGCCCAGAGGGTCCTGGCGAAGCAGGGCCTGGAGTTTCGGCTCGGCGCGCGGGTCACCGGCGCGCGCGCGGAGGGCGATATGTGCGTTGTTGAAGTCGAGGGCGCGGACCCGATTGCGTGCGACCGCGTACTGCTCGCCGTGGGGCGCCGGCCAAACACCGAAGGCCTGGATCTTGAATCGGTCAATGTGCCCTTGGACACGCTCGGACGGATTGACGTTGACGACGGCTTCCAAACGCCTGAGAAAGGTATCTTCGCGATTGGCGACGTGATTCGCGGGCCGATGCTTGCGCACAAGGCGGAAGACGAAGGCGTTGCCTGCGTGGAACGAATCGCCAAAGGGTATGGCCATGTGAATTACGACGCGATCCCCGGCGTAGTGTATACGCACCCGGAGATTGCATCGGTCGGAAAGACGGAGGAAGAGCTGAAGGAGGCGGGGGTCGATTATAGCAAAGGCAAGTTTCCTTTCATGGCGAACGGCCGCGCAAGGGTGATCGGAGACACGGAAGGTTATGTGAAGATACTCGCGCATGCGCAGACCGATCGTGTCCTTGGCGTTCACATCCTCGGGCCGCAAGCGGGCGACCTGATCGCGGAAGCGGCGATGGCGATCGAGTTCGGCGCGAGCAGCGAGGATATCGCGCGGACGAGCCACGCACACCCGAGTCTCGCGGAGGTGATCAAGGAGGCCGCCTTCGCTACCTTTGACCGCGCGATCAGCATCTAAGACTGCAACGCTACATTCTGGCCCGGTCGCTGAGCAAAACGGGGACTTTTGAGCTTTTCCAAAAGTAGTCCTCGTGAGCTTGCGAGCAGGGACTGTGGAGCTGGTGAAAAACCAATCGCCGGCCCAAAGACAGGGACTGTACCAAGCGAAGCGAGGCACGAGCGGAGACGGGACTGTCCCTGTTTTGGGCTTTTCGC
>JASJYE010000377.1 GCA_030123645.1 Candidatus Hydrogenedentota bacterium
TCTGGCTTCCGATGCTCGTGATAATTGCTCAGGTCGGCGGCACTATCGTAGGGGTGATCAGGGCCCACGATGGAGAAAATTTCCGCTACCCGTTGATACTTCGGTTTATTTGATTCCGGGTGTAGGCGCTCAGTCTTCCGAAGACCACGCTGTCACGATGCGCTCTGCCATGGCCGATGCCAAAAGCTCCGTGCCCAGGGGATTCAGATGGCAGCAACTGTCCGCATACACCGACCGGGGCTCCTCGCGAAAAATTTGCGTCAGATCGAAGAAGGCCACCCCCTGCCGGCCTAACTCCCGGCCGGCCTCAATCAGCAAGGGGTAGCCCGTCTCGGCAGCGGGATGGTAGCCGCCCTCGGCGTAAGCGAAGAGCAGTTCCTCGTCCGTCAGCACCTTGGAACCGGTGTGGTATTGGCTAGGCTGCAAGAAGTGCACGTAACGGATGCCATTGGCCGCGCAGGTGCGGGCCATGAGGATCGATGATTTCTTCCAGACGCGACAGGCCTCTTCCCGTGCCTTTTCTTCGCTTGGGGAGCCGGATTCGTACGCGGGTCCCGAGGTCTCGGGCGTCGGCCCGGCCTCTCGGGCCAGGGCCTTGAGGGTTTCGTTGAGATGGTAGAGCCTCTGCTCCTTCGCGCGGTCCAATATCTCCCACAGCGTCAACAGGCTAACGCTGTTTGACGCTACAGTGTGGGAAAACAAGTTCCGAAGGCGCTCCTTCTGGACTTCGACCTGCGCGATCTCTCCCATCTTGATAAGGAGATTCCTTCCCGGGGCCTTCTGCGCATAGAGGTGCCAGTTCCTCGGATAGTCCAACGACACTCCGGCGGGCAGGTTATCGCTGAGCGGCAGGACGATCTCGTTGAAGCCGTCGAGGTTGATCCACCAGTCGAATTCGGCGCCGAGGACGAGGAAATAGTTCAGTGCCATCAGCTGCTGCGGCTGCTTGAATCCGCCCATGGCAAAACAGACCAGCTCGATCTCTTTGCCTCGAAATGACGGGTGAGCCCGGAGCGCCTCCAGAAACCTCTCCCTCTCATCAAGGAAAATCTGCATGGCTACGGAGCCTCCCGATAGGGCGACGACAATCCGATCGCCGGTGCGCTCGAAAGGGGGCGACTCGCCGGGAAACCCGTAGACAGAGTGGCGCGCATAGGGGATTCCGGTTGGGGGCGGGACACGGGGGTCGAGCACGAACCCGAGGTAGGGGTGAAGGATGTGCTGGCCGCCGAGGCTCTCCCTCGAGGCGTGTACCTTCTTGAACAGACGCGCCCGGATCGTGACGTGCGAGAAGGTCTCTCCGATCATCCATGGATGGAGCAGATAGGCGCCGGCCTCGAGGAGAAAACCCACAATCAGGATGTTCAATCCGACGACCCGTATCGCTCTGCCGAGAGCGCGAAAATGCATCTGTAGCAACCCCATTCGAGCGCAGAAAGACGATTTGCGAATCGCCAGCCATTGTGACACTTCATTGCCCATCTCGTCCAGAATCGCCCGCGCGGTGCGGCCCGTGTTCACGCCTCACGTGTAATTGCCTCCGGATCGCGTGTGAGGTAGAGTGAGCCCTCGATCCAAAGGAGAGGGAACCGTGTGCATCGATAAGCCTTCTATAAAGCAGCCTTCAGAGGCAGTGATTGACTCGCAGGGCGCGCCTGCATGACTTGGCACATCATCGAGGCTTCGGACGGCTGCGCCTATGCGAAGGAGCACGATTGCGTCGCGGTGATCGTGGACGCCCTGCGCGCGAGCGCGACGGCCGCCATGTTGCTCGACGCGGGCGCGACGGAGATCCTCGTCGTCGCTGAAGTCGAGGAGGCCTTCAAGCTCAAAGAGTCCCATCCGGACGCCTTGCTCTATGGCGAGCGAGGGGGCCTTCCGCCCGAAGGCTTCGATCACGGCAACAGCCCGCGCGAAACAAAGGCCGCTAAGGGGCGCCCGGTCATCTTTACGACCTCCAACGGCTCGGCTCGGCTCCACGAAGCCTACGGCGCCCCTGCCCTCTACCTCGCCTCCACCGTAAACGCGCTCGCGACCATTGGCGAAATCTCCGGCCAGGACCGGGACGTCGTCCTCATCCCCGCAGGCAAAGTCGACGACCCCGAATACGACGCCCAGGAGGACTGGGTCGCCGCGACGGCCATCGCCATGCTCGCAGACGCGCCCATCGCCGAGGGGGCGCTGCTCTATCGCGACTGGCGCTACCGCATCGAGCTCGACGGCGTCCAGAAGCTCTTCCAGACGGCCCCACATGCCCAAGAACTGCGGAAACTGGGCCTCGAAGACGACATTTCCTTCTGCGCCCGCTCCAACATCACTACAGCCCTTCCACATGCAGTCTCACGTGACGATTCGGCAATAATTCTTGTAAATAGCTGTAAATAAACGCTCTATAACTACTCTCCTCATACAGCTATCCCGCCGTGTCTACTAAGACTTACCTCTTGCGCCAAAAATTGTCGCGTGGGGACGGCCCGCGCCCTAAATGTTGGCTTTTTAGGGGGATTACAATGGGATGAAATACTCATAAGTATTGTAATTGCAGTATATTATGAGATAATCGTCGGTTTTGGCACAGTGGTTGCAATACCCCTGCCAGTTGAATCTTAAGAAAGCCCCCCGGGGCATGGGAAAACAGCGAAAAACCGACAGGAGGATGTCACTATGAGAAAGAAAGCTGGTTTTACCTTGATTGAGTTGATGATTGTTGTGGCGATTATCGCGATTATCGCGGCCATCGCCATCCCCAACCTGCTTCGCTCGCGCATGACGGCGAATGAAGGCTCCGCGATCGGCACGATGCGCACGCTTGGCTCCGCGCAGCAGCAGTTCCAGTCCGCCGCGATCCTTCCGTTCCCGAGCGGAATGGGCGATTATGCGCCTACCGTTGCCGCACTTGCCGCGCCGACCCCGCCCTTTGTCGATTCTGCTCTCGGGACGGGCACCAAGCAGGGCTACATCTTCACGACGGCCCAGGCCGGCGTCGACGGTGCGCCTCGCTTCGTGGCCAACGCCAACCCCTTGGTGCCGGGCGCGTCTGGTAACCGCTACTTCTTCACCGATGAAAGCGGTCTGATCACCTTTAAC
>JASJYE010000378.1 GCA_030123645.1 Candidatus Hydrogenedentota bacterium
ACGAGACCGGACGTTCAGGCACCAGAATCAGCATGGGCTGAAGCCCATCCTACACCACTCTGACGCCGTCGCGGGTGCCAATACGAGACCGGACGTTCAGGCACCAGAATCAGCATGGGCTGAAGCCCATCCTACACGGCTGCCATGGGTGCCACCGCCAAACTCGTTTGGGGGTGTGGTGGTAGCTGAGGTACAGCCAAGGCACCCCCAAGCTGCGCTTGGCGGTGGCACCCCGATATGTCAAGCGCTTGTAACGCGGACAGCCGAAGTCGCAGAAAATGGAAACAGCATTGTTTAAGATGCTCTAGCGGCGGCGCTATCGCCGTCTGAGCAGGCGGCGGGAGGAGGCG
This sequence comes from Candidatus Hydrogenedentota bacterium, assembly GCA_030123645.1. Lineage (GTDB taxonomy): Bacteria > Hydrogenedentota > Hydrogenedentia > Hydrogenedentales > JASJYE01. The sequence goes on from JASJYE010000378.1 coordinate 351, forward strand.
CGGCGTCGCGCCGTGCCGCGTTTAGGCTTTATGGGCCGGTAGATGGAAAGCACGCGTGGGGCGTCATCCCACTCATCTCTGGGAATGTTGTGTCCGAGGGCCTTCTCGATGGCGCCGAGCGCCTGAAACTCGGCCGGGGTGACGAAGGTGATGGCGTCGCCCTCCGCTTCGGCACGGGCGGTGCGCCCGATGCGGTGGATGTAGTCTTCGGGATTGGGCGGGATGTCGTAGTTGAAGACGTGCGTGATGCCCTCGATGTCCAAACCGCGGGCGGCGACGTCCGTGGCGACTAAGATGTCGTATTTCCCTTTCCGAAACCCATCGAGCGCCTGCTGGCGTTGTGCCTGCGAGCGGTCGCCATGAAGCTGGGCGACATTATGGCCCTTCTTTTTGAGTACGTGTGCGAGGGTCTCTGTGCGTATTTTGGTGCGCAAAAAGATCAGCGCCGGCCCAGGATCCTCTTTCTCAAGCAGCTCCAGCAGCAGGCGCGATTTGTGCTCTTGCCGCACGGGATACAACAACTGCCGCACCGCAGCGACGGGCTTTTCGATCTCCCCCGCCGACACGCGCTCAGGATCCCTCAGCATCCGCTTGGAGAGGCGTGAAATCGCATCGGGAAAGGTCGCGGAAAACATCAAGGTCTGACGATCTTCGGGCAGTTTTTGGAGGATGCGGAGGATGTCGGGGAGAAAGCCCATGTCGAGCATGCGGTCTGCTTCGTCCAGCACGAGGATTTGAAGGTGGTCGAAGCGGACGTTCCGGCGCGACATGTGATCGAGCAGACGGCCCGGCGTCGCGACGAGGACGTGGCAGCCTTTTCGGAGGTCGCGGGTCTGACGTTCGAGGCTGACCCCGCCGTAGATGCTGGTGCTGCGGATGCCCATCGTCGACGCGACGTCTCTGACGACCTCGTGCACTTGAACGCAGAGTTCGCGCGTCGGCACGAGGACGAGCATGCTGTTGTGTTTTAACTTCCCCCGAGCGAGCAGTGTCAGCCCGGGCAACACGAAGGCAAGCGTTTTTCCCGTGCCGGTTTGGGCAATCGCGACGGCGTCGCGTCCCTCCATGACAAGGGGAATGGCCTGCTCTTGGACAGGCGTCGGGGTGACAATGTTCTGGGCTTCGAGAAGGTCTAGGCAGCGGGGATCGAGGTCAAAGTGATCGAAAGACATAAAGTCGGGATATCCAATGGGCCTGGGAAGTCACCGAGGCGATTGTGGCGCGGCGCTGCTGCATAATCGAATAGGAAAGTCCGAGGAAACAAAGCAACGCAGGTCCAGAGTGCATACATGGGGACCATTCTGCGTTAAGGTCAGGAAAATGGTTTATTCAGTGCCTTTAGAGCTACTTCAGATAGGATACGCGAGCACAGCAACGAAATCAAATAACACGCGCTATAAGCGTCAGCGCGCTGCGATGCCTCTAGAGTCATTCGTCCACGCTCTGAGAGTCGTCTTTGGCGCCGGCGTAGATCCAAAGCCGGAGCATGTGTACCTCTTCTCTCAGAAGCGGCATTTCATCTTCAGGCATCTGAGGCAGTAGCGCCCCACGGACATATTTGATCAGTGTGCTTTCGTCGGGCTTGCCGGGGATTACCGAAGCGCCGTATTTCTCGCCGCCTTTGATGATGTTTGCGGCCGTAGTCATGTCATATTCGGAATCGAGATCGCCCTCCTTGTGGCATTCAACGCATACCTCTACCATGAGCGGCGCGACGTCCCGAAGGTAGCTGATTTTCTCCGCCTCTGCCGGATCGATATCAAAAATGGTTATCAGGTCTTCCTCTCGAATGGCCTTTTCTTTCTCACTCAACTCCGGCGCTGCCCTATCGGTCTCGGGCGGATTGATGCGCCACTCGACGGCCTGGTCGAATGGGATGCCGATTCCGTGCTGATAGACGAGCGTACCGCCGTGGTGGCCGGTCAGGCCGACCCAGACGGCGGCGGCCAGGGCCGCGACGACCGTTGCGATCCCCATGAGTTTTCGAGGGGTGCCCTTGGTGATGGCACTCGCCGCCATGAGTGCCGCTGTCCCGATCCCGAACATCCACACGTATTCGGCCATGGATTCGTGATCGTCGATAATGTCCCAGATGGCCTTCGGCACGGTGCCGGCCACTTCGCTGCGAGAGTCCTCTCCAGTCCTTACCGCGATGTAGGCGGTCAACGCCAAGAGCAAGTAAGCGGCGCAGGCCGCCCAGCGAAGGACATCACGCTCCGTCCTCAGCAGCAGGGCGGCAACCACGAGGATGACGCCGAAGACCGAAAGACCGATTGGCAGATGCGCCGCGATCGCGTGGGCCTCCTGGGTATTGGGTATGAATTCGGCGAGGTCCATCTTTTATTCCTAAACAGGGGGCTGGGATATCTATTTCAACGTGAATTTCGTGCAGGGGTCTTGATACAGGCGCGTCTTCGCCACACACCGTGGAGACATCCTCCAAAAGTGGCCAGACCCTATCAAAGAGTCCGTCTTTGGGGCAAGGCAGACGACGTTGTGACGCGGCTCCGTTGTGCTTTCTGCACACCTTGCCGCACGAAGGCCCATGGTCAAGAAACTCGGCCGAGGTGAAAATCTTAGCATGGACGCAATGCCGGCAGATCGAGATTTTCTGCTCGGGACAAGAGAAAACCCCTGCCAACAGGGCATTCGGACTTAGGCTGAGTTCCTTGACCTTGGGCCACGGAGAGATCCGCCCCTAAACTTTGCCATTCCCGCGCAGGCGGGAATCTCTAG
>JASJYE010000001.1 GCA_030123645.1 Candidatus Hydrogenedentota bacterium
TGATGGAAATGCAGGCTCTCGTCCAGGTAGGGATCCTTGAGCGGCACGAGCGGCCACCGGGCGAGCCCCTTGAGGATAACGAGCCCCACGGCGCCAATGGCGCCTACAGTGATGCCGATTTCGGGAATGCCTAAGACGGGGGCGTCGGATGAAATGCTGGGAAATACTTGCAAATAGAGATCCAACCAGCGCCCGAGGAGGACCACCACGGCGACTTTCACCATGAGGTCGTCGCTTCGCTTGACCCCTCTTGGCATAAGAATGATAAACGGCACGAGCCAGTTGAGGACGAGGTTGAAGACGAAGAGGGGCCCCCACATGCCGCTGACGCGAGTGATGAAATACTCGGTCTCCTCGGGGAGGTTTCCGTACCAAATGAGCAGATACTGGCTGATCCAGATGTATGCCCAGAAGATGCTGAAACCGAAGAGAAGCTTGCCGAGGTCGTGAAGGTGGTTTTCGTTCACGATGCCGCGCAAGACGCCTTGGCTTCGAAGCCACACGACGACGATAATGACGCCGGCGAGGGAACTCGTGCAAATGCCGGCAAAGTGGTAGACGCCGAAAATCGTGCTGAACCAGTGGGGCTCGAGGGACATGAGCCAGTCAAAGCTGGACAGCCAGACCGTTAGGGCGAAGAACACCAGGAACGCGGCGGAAAGCGCGACGTTCTTGCGCGTGTGGCTCTGCTTGCCGTCGATATCTTGCTCGCGCGAATGACGGAGAATAACCGTGGCGAAGGCGATCCAGATGGCCACGTAGACGACGGCCCGGAACAGGAAGAACCCACGGTCCAGCCACATGGCCTTGAATCCGGTGAAATGGTCTCCCACCTCGCCAAATGCCGGGTAGAGCGAGGGCCGGAAGACGAGGACCAAGCCGATGCCGAGGGCGGCGATGGGCAGCAACCCCGCGAAGGCCTCGGGGATTCTCCGTAATACGACGCCCCAGGCCGCGGTAGTGACATAGAGCGAGGCGACGAGAAAGAGGCCGCCGAGCGCCAGCCCAATCAGGTAGGTGCTGTTCATGAGCACGCTGCCCCACAGGCGTTGCGGCGCGAGGAAAAGTTCCACCACGAATACCACGGCCCCAATCGCGACGAAGGCCTTGTACATGTCGAGCGTGCGTGCCGGCGGACTAAAGTTTCGAATCGAATCGGACGCCAAGCGTCGCGCCACATCGGATTCGTGACGGGCGTCTTTTCCGTCAAGGCTTTGTAAAGCTGTCTCGCTCATAATTGACTTTCTTCGCTCCCGGACGCGTTCTGATACGAGGCCGGACCTTCCGGCGCCGTCTCGTTGGCATTGCGCTCCAGTTTGGCCGCTTCTTTTTCTTGAAGGGACCGAATATGCAGGATAACTTTCCAGCGGTCCTCCGGGGAAACCTGGGCCGCATAGTCGGGCATGTTTCCCTGACCGTAGGTGATGACATGGAAGATCTGGCCATCCTTCATGTTCAAGCTGTTTTCGGCGAAAAGGGACGGCGGCGGCGGATACCCGCGTCTCGCCACCGGGCCGTCTCCCCGTCCGCCGGGCCCGTGACAGGGGATGCAGAAGGTGGCATAGACTTTCGCGCCTCTCTGCAAGAAGTCTGCCTCGGCGGTGAAGAGGTTTTGCAACTCGTTTCCCGCCCGCGCCGCGTCTTCGGGCGTTGCGGCGTAGTGCAGCGGCATGTGGCCCCGCGGAATGGTTCCAGGAATTGGCGCTTGCAGGGTCTTGCCGTCGGGAAAATGCTCGTTCACCGCGAAGGAATCGTATGGGATGGAGTAGAGCATTCCCGGCAAGAACTCGTAATTGGGCTCTTCCGTATTGCCTCCGATCATCCAACTCACTACGATGAGAACGACGATGCAGGCCGCCAACATAGGATTAAGAAACGATTTGAGCATCAGTCGGTCTCCACTTCGCGCTCTTCGATGTGAACTGCGTTAAAGCGTTCGCAAAGCTGTCTTACTTCGCCGGGATCGAAGGTGGCGTCGGATTCTTCGAGCAACAACGCGAAGCGGTCGTTGGTGATGCCGTCAAAGGGCAGATCGGCCTCTTTGCCCGGCCACAGCCGCGCGCGCGCGAACAGGACAATGACGGTGCCCACGCCCGCGAAAAGGACGGCGAGTTCGAAAATGACGGGCACAAAAGCCGGAAGCGAATTCCAGGGCTTTCCGCCGACGTTGATGGGCCAGCTAACGGCCGAGGTCCAAAAGGCGAACCACGTCATGAACGTGGCCCCCGTCAACCCGAGCAGGAAGGCCACGATGGGCAGCCGCGACGTACGGAACCCGACGATGCGCTCCAGGCCGTGGATGGCGTAGGGACTGAACACGTCGACGATGGTGAGGCCCTTTTGGCGGGCGGCCCCGACAACGCCGAGGATGTCTTCCTCGTGCTCGTAGACACTCATGAATATGCGGCGGTTCATGCCTGTGCTCCTTCGGTTACGAGACCGGACGTTCCGGCTGGCTGCCTATCGACGCGAGCTCTTCTTCGCCTTTCTCCGGCGTCGCTGAATCCGCCTTCGGGCGCGGCGGGCGCCCGTAACTCAGAACGCCTTTGAGCTCGGACATGGCGAGGACCGGCAGGAATCGGCAGAACAACAGGAAGGCGGTAAAAAACAACCCGAACGATCCCATAAGGGTGAGAATCTCGATGATGGTCGGCGAGTAGCCGGCCCAACTCGAGGGCAGGAAATCGCGGTGAAGCGAGGTCACGATAAGGACGAAACGCTCGAACCACATGCCAATATTGATGACGATTGATATGGCGAAAACGAAGCCAAGGTTGGTGCGCAACTTCTTGAACCAGAACAACTGCGGGGAGATGACGTTGCAGGCGATCATGGTCCAGTAGGCCCAGGCAAAGGGCCCCAGTGCGCGGTTCTTGAACACGAAGGCCTCGTAGGGGTTCCCCGAATACGCCGCGGTAAAGAACTCGGTCAGATACGCCAAACCCACCAGACTGCCCGTCAGGATAATGATTTTACACATGGCTTCGACGTGGCGCACGGTGAAGTAGTTCTCGAGGGCCATGACCTTGCGTGCGATGAGCATGAGCGTGAGCACCATGGCGAAACCGGAGAAAATGGCCCCGGCGACGAAGTACGGCGGGAAGATGGTCGTGTGCCAACCAGGAAGGATGGTCGCGGCAAAGTCCATGCTCACGATGGAGTGCACCGACAGGACCAAGGGCGTCGCCAAACCGGCCAGCATGAGATAGACGACCTCGTAACGAACCCAAGTGCGGTACGACCCGTTCCATCCGAGGCTGAAGAAGCCGAAGATCTTTCGTCTCAGGCCGCGGGCGCGGTCGCGGATGGTGGCGAGGTCGGGGATGAGGCCCAGGTACCAGAAAACGAAGCTGATGGTGAAATAGGTCGAGATCGCGAAGGCGTCCCACACCAGAGGCGACCGGAAGTTAATCCACAGCGGGCCCCTGAAGTTGGGATAGGGAATGTTGTAGAAGAAGAGCCACCACCGCCCCATGTGGATGAAGGGGAAGAGGGCCGCGCAGATGACCGCGAACAGGGTCATCGCTTCGGCGGCGCGGTTGATGGAGGTGCGCCAGCGCTGGCGGAAAATGAATAGGACGGCGGAGATGAGGGTGCCCGCGTGGCCGATCCCGATCCAGAACACGAAGTTGGTGATATCGAAGGCCCAGCCGACGGTTTTGTTGAGGCCCCACGTTCCGATCCCCGTCGCCATCTGATAGATCACGGCGATAACGCCTATGCCGAGCACGGTGGAAGAGGTTGCAAAGGCCATCCACCATAAGCGAGTGGGTTTCCCCTCAATAATTCCACAGACCTCGTCGGTCACGTCCGAGAGCGCCTTGTTCCCCAGGATTAGGGGTTCGCGCATGTTGGTATGATGGTCAGGCATGGTGCTCTGTTCCTTCTCCCTCGCCGGTCTCCCGAGCCCGATTGCGCACGAGGGTGAGGTAGCCTACGGAAGGCCGTACGTTGAGTTCTTCGAGAACCTTGTAGTGGCGAGGACTCGCGAGAAGTCTTGCGATCTTAGAGTCGGGATCGTTCATATCGCCCATGACGAGGGCTTGCGCCGGGCAGGACTGTTGACACGCGGGTTGGACGCTTTCGTCCGACACTTTCACGCCTTTGCGCCTCGCTTCGAACTTGGCCTCCTGAAGACGCTGGACGCAAAACGAGCACTTCTCCATCACGCCGCGGTCGCGCACGACTACGTCGGGATTCAGCGCCATGTTCTCCAGGGGATCGCGATTCTTGTTGTAGTTGAACCAGTTGAAGCGCCGCACCTTATACGCGCAGTTGTTCGCGCAGTAGCGCGTGCCCACACAGCGGTTGTAGGCCTGCGCGTTCAGGCCTTCTTCCGTATGCACCGTGGCCAGCACCGGGCAAACGTTCTCGCAGGGGGCGTTGTCGCACTGCTGGCACATCATGGGCTGGTGAAACACGTCCACGTCGTCGCCTTCCCCGGAGTAGTAACGGTCGATCCGCATCCAATGCATGTCACGGCGGCGGCGGACCTCGTCTTTGCCCACGACGGGAATGTTGTTCTCGGCCTGGCACGCGATGACACAAGCGCTACAGCCCGTGCACGCGCTGAGATCGACGGCCATGCCCCAGTGATGCCCCTTGTAGAGGTGATCCTCCGGATAGAGATCCTCGTCAAGGACGAGCGGGTGGAAGCGGCCCGACGACGGGTCTTCCTCGTAGGCGGCCAGTGTCGTTTCCTGAATAATTTCGCGGCGAAGGCCACCCGCCGGAGCGATATGTTCCGGCACGGTGATAAGGTGATAAGTTTGCGTGCACGCCAGCGGATGTTTCCGGCGCGTCTTCGCGATCTTGACGCCACTGCGTTCGAATCGCAACGCGCCGTCCTCTAGCGCAAGGAGCGGAGCGGCGTTCGCGCCTACCAGGCCGTCTTTGCCTACGCTCGGCCGGGCCTGTATCCACGCCGGGCCGATGTCGGAGAAGCGGCGGGACACCGCGCCGCCGTAACCTAGCGCCACGGACACGACACGGTCGTGTTGCCCGGGCTGGACGTACACGGGAAGTTCCAATACGAGACCGGACGTTCCGGCGTCGCCGTCGCCGCCGGCGTCGATTCGAATCACGTCTCCTTCGACCACGCCGAGTTGGTCGGCAGCGGCCACGGAGAGATTCGCGTAATTGTCCCACGTTACCTTGCTGATCGGATCAGGCAGTTCCTGCAGCCACGGGTTGTAGGCGTGGCGTCCGTCGCCCAGACTGACCTTGGGGTAGAGGACAAGGGTATACGCCGACTCGTCCGATGCGTCGGCGCTGGTGATGAGGCTGACCGCGCTTTCATTGAAGCTTCGGGCCGGCAGCGGCGCGGACTCGATGGTCGCATATCCGTCGTGAAGCGACTTGTCCCAGAAGGCCACGAACGACGCGCTGCCGCTGCTCGCGGGATAGACTTCGCGCTCCCAGCGCTGCCGGAGCGCGTCGTAGGCCGATTGCGGCGCGCCTGACCACGTATTGAGGCTCTCAATCAACGCACGCGAATTGTTAAGCGGGCGGATCACGGGCTGCATAAGGCTGACGCGGCCATGGACCGCTTCCGCGTCGCCCCAGGATTCGAGGAAGTTATGGTCGGGGCACACGTACTTACGAGACCGGACGTTCCGGGCGCGGGCGCTCGTTTCGTCGGGCCGCTCCGCAAAACTCACGACGAGGCCAACGCGGTCCAGGGCCTCGCCCATGGCCGCGCCGCCCGGAAGGTCGTAAACCGGATTGGCGCCGGCCACAAAGACGGCGTCGATCTCTCCTGCCTGGATTTCCTCAAGAAACTCGGCCAACTCGGCATCGTTTCCTTGTTTCTGATAGGAGGGTCGCTCGATGTCGACGGTTTCTCCGTAGTTTTCCAATAGATGATTCAGGTAGTTGCACAAGATCTGATGCTGAACATCTTGACTGCCGCAAATGACCAGACTGCGGCCTTTGGCACGCCAGAGTTCCTCGGCCAGCTCCTTGAGGACCACATCCGATACCGGAGGCTCTTCGAATCCCGAATACCAAACCGGTGGTTCCGGTGCCTCGACGCCGGTTCCCGCCATGCGGGCCACGCGCGCGGCCAAGTGGCTGAGGACCAGCCCTAGTTCCTCCGGCGCGATGCGGTAACGGTTGTCGGCGTTGGAGCCTGTGAGAGTCATGCGAGACTCGAATTGCACGTGCCGGGAGAAATGACCGGAACCACCGCTTTGGTATATGGAATCGCCATCGAGAACGCGGCCCGCGCGGTAGCCTGCGGTATACCCGACGGGGTCGATCCAAGTTCCAAGGAAATCGGCATCGAAGCCGGCAATCACCTGGGCCTTTGAGAAGTCATAGTGCGGCAAGACGCGCAGACCGTGGGTCTTCTCGTGGGCATCGAGAATCGCCGAGGAGGACAATGCGTCGTATGTGATGTGCTTTGCGTCCGAAAAGGTATCGAGGAAGCGCGCGATGGCCGCCCGGGTCGTCGGACTGACCACGGTGCCGGTCACGAAACGCACGGAACCGCCCGTGCTGCGCAGCCCTTCAAGCGACGCCGTCAGGGATTGGTCGATTTCCTCCCAGGTTGCGTCTAGCAAAGCGGAGGTTCCGGCGTCGCCGACTTTAGGGCCCGCGTACCGGTGGCTGTCGTACAGACCCAGGAGCGCGGCCTGTCCTTTCGCGCACAGGCCGCCTTTGGAAAGGGGATGGCCCGGATTGCCCTCGAGCTTGATAGGCCGTCCGTCGCGGCTCTTTATCAGCGCACCGCAGGCCGACTCGCACGCGCCGCAAACCGAGGCGTAATAGACGGCGCGTCCAGCCACCACGCCCTCGGGCTGAATAATATGCGGAAACGCGTTCCGAATCGGCGCCCTGCTGCAGCCGGCCGCGGCCACGGCGCCCGCGATGGTGAAACCCGCCGCTTTGAGAAAGCTTCGACGGTCGACGTGACCAGGCGGCTCTTCCATCCATTGCGAAAGGTCGTGCTCATCCGAGGTGGGCGCGCTCGCGCCATCCTTGGGTGGCCGCGAACTCTGCCAATACTGCTTTGTAGATTCCTTCGACATTCTTCGCCGATGCTCCTATATCGCTAATAGTGGCACGTGGTGCAATCTATTGGAGCGTGGACCGGCTTGGCATTCACGCCGATCTCACTGTATTTACGATGGCAATTGACACACCAGCCCATGGCGAGCGTTTCCACCTGACGAATGCGCTCCATCGTCTCGACGTTGCCGTGACACTTCTGGCATTCCAAGCCCACGTTCACGTGGGGGCGGTGATCGAAATAGACGAAGTCGGGGAGATTGTGGACCTTGACCCAAGGCATGGGTTCCATAGAATCCGCCTTGGCCGGCGTGACCTCCAAGGGATTCCAGGCGGCGATGGCCTCGGCCCCCTCGAGACCGAGCGTGGCATAGAGCTTCTGGAGTTCATCGGAAATGACCGGCTGCACCGGCCGGTCCTCTTCGGTCGCGGTGCGGTCTTCGGCCTGCATGGCGCCGAAGGTCGAGGTGACGAACTTGTGGCAGTTCATGCAGACGCTGGTGGCCGGGATGCCCGCGTGGCGGCTGGTCTCAGCGCCGGAGTGGCAGTACTGGCAATCGATGCTCATCTCCCCCGCGTGAAGCCGGTGCGAAAAGGCGAGGGGTTGTGTTGGCGCATAATCCTGGTGGTTTCCCACGAGATGAAAGGATTGCGCCCTGATGGTGACGCCGAGGACGCCCAAGGCCACGCCGGTAAGTAGAAGATAAGTCCAGATTTCTTTGGTCATGACAACCCTCAGCAACTAATTTCCGCGTTCTTGCGGGCGTAGTACCACCAGTTGAGCGCGAGACACGTCAGGTAGTAGACAGCGAATCCGTAGAGCGCGTACTGCGGCGTACCGGCTTCGATTTGCGTAGCAAAGATCTTGGGAATCAGAAAAGCGCCGTAAGCCGCCACCGCCGAGGTCCACCCAAGAACCGGCCCGGCCTGCTTACTGTCGAAAATAACGGCGATCATGCGGAAGGTCGAACCGTTCCCGATTCCCGTCGTGGCGAAGAGCAAAATGAACAGCCCAAGGAAGGGCAGAAAATACTTCTCAGGGGTTAGCGACACGTTCGCCAAGGCCACGACATATCCGCACGCCACCGCGGCGCCGATCATGACGATCGTGTCCCAATGGGTCACGCGCGCCCCCCCAAGCTTGTCGGAAAGTAAGCCGCCCAGAGGCCGGATGGCCGCTCCCATGGCCGCACCCAGGAAGGCGAACTTGAGGATGTCCGGCGCGTTGGGATTAACGATGGCTTCGGCGAGTTCCAGGCCGTTTTCGTCCACGCGGATGTAACCGAAGACGTCCTTCAGGAGTTTCGGAAACGCGTTGGAGAACCCGATGAACGATCCGAAGGTCATCACATAGAGATAGGTCATGATCCAGTTGTGCTTGTTGCCGAAGATGGCGAACTGGCCGACGAGGTTGTCTTTCGTCTCTTTCGGCGTCAGGAAACGCATGAAGAACAGCGTGCAACAAATCGCGATGATGAGGATCACGAATATCTTTATCAACTCGGGGAATCCGCCCCACGGCACTATCAGCAAGGCGATGGCGATGGTGGCGCCCATGTAGCCCAGCAGTTCCAGCCACAGGTACTTGCCCACGGCCACGGACGTGGGCCCGCACTTGTGCTGGGGCAGGTTGTTCATGAACATCCACGCCAGGACGCAGAAGAACGCTAGGACCGGCACCCAGATAAGCCCCGCGTTGTGAATGTAGATTTCTTTGTCCCCCAGCGACCGGGGGTCGCCGCCGAAGATCCCGACGGTGATGATGAAGGGGATTGTCAATTGCATCACGGCGACGCCGAGATTCCCCAGGCCCGCGTTCAGACCGAGCGAGAGCCCCTGAACGCGTTTGGGGAAAAAGAAGCTGATGTTGGACATGGAGGACGCGAAGGCGCCGCCGCCAATGCCGGACAAGGCCGCCAGCATGATGAACACCAGAAACGGCGTGTCGGGATTCCTCAGCGCCAGCCCCGTCCCCAACGCGGGCAGAATCAGCAGCAGCGTCGTCATGCCCTTGACATTGCGCCCTCCGCAGATGGCGATCATGAAGGAATTCGGGATGCGCGTCGTAGCGCCCGCGAGCCCCGCAACGGCCGGCAGGGTATAAAGCAACGCCTTGTACGCCGCTCCCGTGATCGCTTCGCCGCCGTTCCCGAATGAGAATGCGAACAAACTGCCGTCCACGTCATGGAGGCCCTGCATCAGGCCGACGATTACGCCCCAATAAATCCAGACGGCAAAGGCAAGCAGCAGGTTCGGGATGGAAATCCAGAGGTTACGGTACGCCACCGATTTCCCTGTTTCTTCCCAGAACTGTTCGTCCTCTGGGTCCCACCGTTCAGGTGCTTTCATCGTGTTTTCCGCTCTTCGGTTTTACTTCGATCCACATTAGACTGCTTACACGCCCACATTTCCCGCGATTTTTCTCATTCCCTCTAACGTTCAATCTCTTCGATCTGGCTTACTACCTCGGGCGCCGCTTTGCGCATCATCCGTTGAATCACCGCGTGCATCCACCACAGACATACGCAGCTGAGCACGGCGAAGAACATCCAGCACGTGGTCCACAACCCGGTTCCCTCGAGCATGTAGCCGAAGAGGATCGGACAGAAAAAACCGCCCAGTCCGCCGACGACCCCCACGATGCCGCCGACGACGCCGACCTCATCGGGAAAATACTCGGGGATATGTTTGTACACCGCCGCCTTGCCGATGCCCATCATGATCCCGATAACGAACACCAGGGCCGTGAACACCCAGACGTTGGCCTGGAAATAGATGTGGGTCACGCCGCGCGCGATGAGCTGCTTCTTGGCAATCTCCTGGCCCACTTCGACAATGGGCTCTTGCCACGAAGCGCTCTTCGGCCAGATGAGCGTGTCCGAGTTCTTCTGCTCCTCCGTGAGCGTCGTTCCCGTTGCGCCCCGCACCGCGTAACTCTTGTCGCCCACGACTATTTCCGTGTCTGACACAGACGTGACGGTGCCGCCGGCCTTGGCCATGATGCCTCGTCCGGGAGATTCCACGTCCATGCGCGGGATAATCAGCAGCGCCGCACTGATGGCGATCGATCCCAGCACCCAGTACATGACGCGCCGCGCGCCCAACACGTCCGACATCCAGCCGCCGAGGGCGCGAATAACGCCGGATGGTAGGCTGAATATAGCGGCCATGAGGCCAGCTGTCGCCACGCTCATTGCGTAGGCGTTCACGTAGTAGGGGATGAGCCACTGGGCCAGCGCGACGAATCCGCCGAACACCAGGAAGTAGTAGAGGCCGAAGCGCCACACGCGCACATGCCTGAGCGGGGAAAGCCGTTGCGCGAAGTTCGTGATGTGAGAGTCGTCCACCTTCTTCGAATGGGCGAAGACGGCAAACACGATGGCCATGGCCAGCAACATGCCCGCGTACAGCTTCGGCATGGTCCGCCACGCCTCGATGTTTTCACCATCGTTCGTCAGCCGCGCGAGCAGTTGAGGCGCGAAGATACTCGTTAACGCAGCCCCCGCGTTGCCGGCGCCGAAAATCCCCAAGGCCGTGCCTTGCCGTTCCCTCGAGAACCACACGGAGGTGTACGCAATACCCACGGCAAAAGACGTCCCCGCGATGCCGAAGCCGAGGCTGCAGAAGAAAAACGCCCAGTAACTGTCCATCATGCTCATGAGATACATGGGTACGGCCGAGATAAGCATCACCCCCGTAAAGACAATGCGGCCGCCGTATTTGTCGGTGAGAATGCCCACTGGAAGGCGAATCAGGGCGCCGCTCAACACGGGTATCCCGATGAGCCAGCCGATCTGCGATTCGGACCAGGTAAAGACCTGGTTTTCGACAAGGAAGGTGACCAACACCCCGTTGAGCATCCAGCACGCAAAGCACACGGTGAATGCCACCGTGTTGAGCGTCAATACGCTAATTGCTCTCGCTTTGTCTTGCATATGTGACGACCTCCAACCGTCGTCCTGCCGCCTGGGTCTTCGGCCCGATCCGTCCCCCTACAACTCCTTCAGCGCCGCGCCCTGCTACGCCGCGTCACTCGCCATACCAACGCACGACTTGCGGCTTACGCCAGAGGTAGGGGTTGGGGATGACTAAGATATGTACGAGCCGCGTAAACGGGAAGAAACCGACAACGAGAAACGCGTTGATGATGTGCAACTTTATCAGCATAGGCATGCCCACGATGTAGCTGATGTCGGGGTTGAAAATGAACAAGGAGCGCAAGTACGGCGTGAGCGAAGCCGCGAACCACGACGAGCCCCAGGGGTGAATCACGGCGATGGCAATACCGGTCACGACCTGGAAAACCAACAGGGCGTACAAGATAACGTCCGCCGGCGTGGACACTACGCGCAATTTCGAGTTCGTGAACCGGCGCACGATCATCGCGATCAACCCCACGAGGGTCAGCACGGCGCAGGCCAGCCCGGTCACTTCGAGAAGGTAGAGGCGCATAGGGGCGCTGTTCCACGACAAGATGGCCCGCGGCATGAGAAAGGCCAACAGATGCCCGGCGAACACCGCGAGTATGCCGTAGTGAAAGGGCACCATGGCCCAGAAATGACGCTTGTTCTCGAGCAATTGCGTCGACAGACTCGAAAAGGTGAAGCTCTGAGAGCGGTAGCGCTGAATGCTCACGAGCAGCAGTGTGAACACCGCCACGTAGGGAAGCGCCGCAAACATCAATATGTCGAAATAGCTACTCATGGTTGGCCTCCTTCAGAGCGAATACGCCCGAATAATCCGGTGGGTCCTCCTCGGCGGCCTCTTCGATGTATCGGCCGTACCGTGCTTCGAGCAAGTTCGCGATTCCCTGAATGAGGGGGCGGTAGGGGTTGCCCTTCTTGACCGCGCCCAGGATCTTGTCCACGGCGGGAACCAGACAACAGACGGCGAAACTGATTGCGTCCTCTTCGGACATGCGCCCGAGCACGCGCAACACGTTTGTGAGGTGATCGGGCAATTCCGTCGTTTCCGGAATTTTGAGACGCCGCATCTCGTTCCGTATCTTCACCATGTACAGCCCCCGGTTATACTCCTCGCCGAAGAGTTGCCAACCCGTATCGAGACTGCAAAGAGGATTGAGGTCGAAGGTTTGGATGTAACGCTCTTCCAGCTCGCTCAGCGACTTCCCCTCGATGCTGGCCATGAAGGCCTCGGCCTGTTCCACGACGGCCGGGGCCTCGACGGCGGCCATGTCCCGGTAGCGGAGCACCCGCTCGGCGTAGTCGCGTTCTGGGTAGGTCAATACGGCGGCCAGCGCCTCGCACAGTGTGTCGAAATCGCGCATTACAGTCCCCTCCTGGGCCCCGAGAGGAACCCGAAGCCCGTGCCCTGTTTGTGCTCCATGGGATCTTTCAGCGCCTCGATGGCCTCCTCACGATGGGCCGGCGGAATGACGAAGCGTTGATCGAAGGTACAAAGCGACGTGAGTTCGTAAATCGCCTGCGCCTCTTTGACGGTGCAATCGGCCTCTTTGAGCATTCGCTCTGCCGTTTCCAGATCGACGTCGCCTACCGTGACCGCCCGGCGATACCAACGCACGGACTTCTCCTTGCGCAAAGCGTAGAGCACCTTGCCTTCTTGGCCGCCGCCAAGCAGATTGCCCAAGAATTTCATCGGCACGCGCGCCTCTTCGATATCGTGGAAGAGGTTTTCGCTAATACTGTCCAGTCCCCCGGCTTTCTGCTGCGCCATGACCGGCGCCATGGGCGGCACATAAAACAGCATCGGAAGCGTGCGGTATTCGATATGCGGCGGCAGCGCCAGCTTCCATACCTTGACGTATTGATAGACGGGCGACTCTTGGGCGGACTTGATGGTCGATTCCGCGATGCCGTTCTTCAGCGCATTCTCGATGACATGGGAATCATTCGGATCGAGAATCATGGAACGCTGACCGTCGATAAGTTCCTCTTGCGGTAGATTGCTGACCTCTTCGATACGATCGGCGTCGTAGAGCAAGACGCCCAAATAGCGGATGCGGCCGACGCAGGAGTGGAAGCAGGCGGGAGCCTGACCCGTTTCAATACGGGGGAAGCATAGAATGCATTTCTCCGACTTCCCCGTGAACCAGTTGAAATATACCTTCTTATAGGGACAGGCCGCGATGCAGGAACGCCAGGCCCGGCAGCGCTTTTGGTCCACGAGGACGATGCCGTCTTCGCCGCGCTTATACAGTGCCCCCGAAGGACATGACGCCACGCAGGCCGGGTTCATGCAATGGTTGCAGATCCGGGGGAAGTAGAAAAAGACCAGTTGTTCGATGGACATTAATTGAAGGCGCTGTTCCTTTGTGAGTCCTTCAAGGTTTGGATCGTTTGCCGCATAGATCGGCGAGCCGCCAAGGTCATCGTCCCAGTTGGGCCCCGATTCGATGTCGATGTACTCGCCCGTGACCATGGAGATCGGCTTCGCCGTGGGTTGATCGGGGCCTTCGGGCGCGTTAAAGAGATTCTGATAATCGTAGGTCCACGGTTCGTAGTAGTCGTCCATGCTGGGCATGTTCGGATTGTGGAAAATGTTCGGGATGATCCGCCCCTTGCCCGTGGATTTCAGGCGGATCTTGCCATTGTGCTTTTCCCATCCGCCTTTGAACTTGTCCTGGTCTTCCCACAGAGCGGGGAAGCCGGTCCCCGGCTTCGTTTCCACGTTGTTCCACCACATGTAATCGGTGCCTTTGCGGTCCGTCCAGATGTTCTTGCAGGCAATGCTACAGGTATGGCACCCGATGCATTTGTCAAGATGGAAGACCATGGAGATTTGAGAGCGCACATTCATGGGAAGCGATCCTTCTCGTTACCACTTAAGTTCGGGTAATTTGCGTACCATAATATGGGTGTCGCGGTTGCAGCCGATGGGACCCCAGTAATTGAAGTGATAGGTAAACTGTCCGTAACCGCCGGCCAGGAAATTGGGTTTGAGACGCGTCCGCGTCAAGCTGTTGTGGCCCCCCGCCCTGCGATTGTTGCGCAAGGGGGACTTGGGCACCGAGATGGTTCGCTCGGGCGAATGGTACTGAATGCACACCCCGGGAGGAATGCGCGCACTGACGACCGAGCGCGTCACCACCACACCGTGGTCGTTGTAGATCTCTACCCAGTCGTTGTCGTTGACGCCGATATCGGCCGCGTCCTTGACGTTCATCCAAAGCGGTTCGACCCCGCGCGACAAGGTCGTCATCCGCTGGTTGTCGCCATAGGTCGAGTGGATGTGCCACTTTCCGTGAGGCGTCAAATAATTCAGCGTCTTCGTTGGCCCCTCTTCCTTGCTGAACTGCATGTCCGCATATTGGGTGGGCAACGGCTTAGGTTTGAAGGTGGGGAGATGTTCGCCAAATTGCAGATACATGGGATGATCAAGATAGAAATGCTGGCGCCCGGTGAGCGTTCGCCAAGGCACGAGCATCTCGACGTTGTAGGTGAAAGGGGAATAGGGACGGCCCTTTTCAATGAGGGCCGACCACATCGGACTGTTGATAAAGCGCTGGGGCCCGTTCTGCAGGCCCTTGTAAGTGGCGCGGACGGACCGGCTGTTCTCGGCCAGTTGCGCGAGCGGCAGACCGACTTTCTCCTCGATATTCTTGTACGAACGGTAAGCCAACTCACCGTTGGTGACACTTGCGAATTCCAGGATGATGTTGCAGACGTCGGCGTCTTCCTTCAGCGAGAGGTAGCGATTATCATCCCATTCTTGAGTGGGAAGACTCTTCAGGGACTCTTCGTACAAATCGGCCACTTCGTAATGTGTGCCGTGCGCCCCCAGGCCCTTCTCCGAAACCAAGGGCCCCCAGGAAATGAACTGCTTATACAGATTCTTATAGTCGCGTTCGACGATATTCAGGTTGGGCATGGTCTTGCCCGGAATCGCCTCGCACTCGCCGGCCTGCCAATCTTGCAGACTCGGCTGCGAAATCTCGGCGGGCGTGTCGTGGGCCAGGGGCGTGGCCACAAGGTCTTTGACCTTCTCCGGGAAATGGGTCTCGGCCAACTCGGAGAACTTCTTGGCGATGGCCTGAAAGATCTGCCAGTCGCTCTTCGATTCCCAACACGGCGGCACTGCCTCGGACAGCGGATGAATAAAACTGTGCAAGTCGGTCGAGTTCAGATCCGCCTTCTCGTACCACGTCGCCGCGGGCAATACGATATCGGAATACAACGCCGAGGTGTCCATCCTGAAATTGAGATCGACGACCAGATCCATCTTCCCTTCAGGGGCGTTCTTGTGCCACTCGATCGTCTTGATGGTGTCCTCCGCCATGTCTTTGGCGATCATGTTGGTATGGGTGCCCAGGTAATGCTTGAGGAAGTATTCATGCCCCTTCGAGCTGGACATCAGGGCGTTGCCACGCCAGATGTACCACACCCGCGGCCAATTCTCCTCCGCGTCCGGATCCTCGACGGAAAAGCGCGTCTCTCCAGATTTCAATTGGCCGACGACGTTCTGTATCACCTCCTCGTCGTTCTGAGCGCCGTTGGCTTCGGCTTCGGCGACGATATCGATGGGGTTCTTGTTGAACTGCGGATAGAAGGGCATCCATCCGGAACGCACGGAGCGGGATTGCACCTCCATCGTGTGCCCCTTTGCCAGCGTGTCGGGCGGCTGATGGCGCGGCACCGTGTGATAATCCGTGAAGCTCTTCTCGTAACGCCACTGGTCCGTGTGCACATAGTGCCAACTGGGTGCGTTCTGCAACCGAGACGGCGGATACCAATCCTTGGCCATGGCCACGCTGCCCCAGGATTCCGCCGGCGCCAGTTTCTCCTGCCCGACGTAGTGGGCGAGCCCGCCGCCGTTTACGCCGACGCAGCCGCAGAACATCAGCGCGTTCATGCCGGCGCGGTACATCAGATTGCCGTGATACCAGTGGTTGATGCCGGCCCCGATGATGATGATGCATTTGCCCTTGGTCAGTTCGGCGGTCTTGCCCCATTCGCGGGCAAAGCGGATGACCATGTCGCGGCTCATGCCCGTGTATTTCTCCGACCATGCGGGCGTGTACGGCGTATCGTCGTCATAGCTTTCGGGATAGGCGCCCTCGAGCCCGCGCACCACGCCGAACTGAGCCATCAAGAGGTCGTAGACCGTGGCCACAAGAACCGTTTCGCCCGAACTCGTCTTGATCTTCTTCACGGGGACGCCGCGGTTTAGTTCGGTACCCTCTCCAAAATCGTCGAAATTGACCTGGACCACGCAATCGTTTTCGTTCAGAAATGTCAGCGCCGGCGCAATCTTGCTGCCGTCCAGACCGTCTTCCAGTTTCAGGTTCCACTTGCCTTTTTCTTCGCCCCAGCGGAATCCGCCGCTCCCCATGGGCATTTTGGGCTTCTTCTCGTCTTCGTCCCACATCAGGAACTTCCAGTCGCCGTTCTCGATGCCGGTGTAGCCGTCGAGCCGGTTCGCACGAAGCAACTGCTCCGGACGATACACGCCTTTTTCGTCGGTTTCTTTCACCTCAACCAGCAGCGGGGAATCCGTGTAGCGTTTCACGTAATCGATGAAATAGGGCACCTGGCGCTCGTGATGAAATTCGGTGAGCAGCACGTGATTGACCGCCATCCACCACGCGCCATCCTGCCCCGCGTTCAGCGAGACCCACTCATCGGCATACTTGGCCACCTGGTTGAAGTCGGGCGCGAAAACCCACATCTTCGTTCCGTTGTGGCGTGCTTCCGCCGCGAAATGGCAATCCGGGGTGCGCGTCATATTGAGATTGGATCCCACGACCGCCAGCAACTTGGCGTTGTACCAATCCGCGGACTCGTGAACGTCGGTCTGCTCGCCCCAGAGTTCCGGCGAGGCGGTGGGCAAATCGCAGTACCAATCATAGAACGAGAGCGAGACGCCTCCCATGAGCTGCAGCATCCGCGAGCCGGCGGCGTAGCTAATCATCGACATGGCTGGAATCGGCGAGAATCCCGCAATACGGTCCGGCCCATGTTTCTTGATGGTATGAATATTCGCCGCCGCCATGATTTCAAGGACCGTGTCCCAACTGGCCCGGCGGAAGCCGCCCTTGCCGCGCGCCTTCTGCCAACGCTTTCGGGCCTCGGGGTTCTCCACCAGGGAGGTCCACGCGGCAACGGGGTCTTCATGCTCCGCGCGTGCCTTTCGCCACAAGTCCAGCATGGCGCCCCGGATGTAGGGGTACTTCACGCGCAACGGGCTGTAGAGATACCAGGAATAGGAGATGCCGCGCTGGCAACCCCGGGGCTCGTAGGGCGGGAGGCCGGCCTCGAGTTCGGGATAATCGAGTTGCTGCATCTCCCACGTGACGATCCCGTCCTTCACATAGATGGCCCAACTGCAGCCGCCCGTGCAGTTTACGCCGTGAGTGCTGCGCACTATTTTGTCGTGTTGCCAGCGATTCCGGTAGAACTCCTCCCAGCCTCTGAGCTTGGGATCGCATTCGTCTTTTATCCAGCTTATGGCGTTCTTAAATTTCATCGTTCGCCTCACAGTTTTTCGCTTTCAACTAAGGGCCGCCGTACGGCGAGGAAACGCCCCTTCCAAACAAAATCAAAGAACATCAGCGCCAACGCCGCCCCGCCAGCGCCCAGCAGCGCAAAGGTCAGTTGGGCTTGCGACTTTGCGGGCTTCCCCGCCTGGGCGCGATCCTCGAAAAGCGCCACCAGCGCGTGGATTTCGTCCGATTCCATCGCAGCAGCCTTAAACACAGAATTCATCGTGGGCGTGGCCGGCGCCATGAGCCATGAACTCAATACCGTGCGGCCCTGGAGCCGTTCGTAGACCAGGGTCAAATCGCCCCGTTCCGGATCGAGATTGCCGCCCCCCAAGCCCCCAAGGCCCGAAACCGAATGGCACGAATAGCACGCGGGCCCGCCGTTCTTCAGTTTTCGCGATCCCTTGAAAATCGCCAGGCCCCGCGCGACGTCGGCGGCCGTAAAGGGCTCGTTCGAGATTTGAACGCCCTTGAATTGAGATTCCTCCAAGGCCGATTCCGCTTCGATGAGATCCAGCAGGTAGTCCGCCCGTTCGGGCGTTATGCCGGGTGGGATGGGCATCACAACCCCCCGGGCCTCGTCGAGCAGTTGAAGCGCGTACGGATCGCCTGCATCCATCTTGGCCTGCGGATTCAGTATGTACGACTTCAGCCATTCCCGATCCCTGCGCCCGGTGACGTCCTTGAGGTCCGGACCTGTCAATCGCCCGCCGCCGATGGTGTGACAGCTCGCACAATTCTGTTGGAAGTAGACAGCGGTTTCCTGGGCATTCGCCGGCATAGCGGCCAGCAGAACCATGACCGCCAAGCCTGCTCCGGCCCGCCCAAACGATGTTCGCCGCGCCTTTTCACTCCATTTGTTCATCGTCCCGATTCCTCTTGACATGATTCTGGTCGTAAATGGCATCCTTTGCCCATGTCTATTTCTTCTTCAGCGGTTTCTTCTTAGCAATCGACGCAATCGTCGTCGTTGTCAAGAAATCTATGTAGGCCAAGCGCACACGGCGGTATTTCACATGCGCGGAGCAAGCCTCCTCGTCCGAGCAATCATGGTCTTCACCAAGCAGGCATTTCGTCTCCGATTTCACGTTTTCAAACAAGCTCACCACGTCAACGATACAAATCTCACGGGCAGGTTTGCCCAATCGATATCCGCCGTGTGAGCCCCGAACGGCTTCCACCAATCCCGAGTTTCGCAAGACCAGCATCAGTTTGGACAAATAATTCGCCGGAATTCGGCACTGGGTCGACAATGTCTGGCCGAAAATCATCTCCTCGCCGGGAAGTTGCGCCAGCTTCACCAAGGCGCGAAGGGCATACTCCGATGTGGCGGTGAGCATAGTTGACTTCTCCATGTAGATGTCTACAATAGCACATGCCAGCACCACTGTCAACACGAATTTTCACCGTCCTTCGCAAGTACTGCTATGTATCGGCATCATCGAAGTTGCGGCTTCGACTGTTTAAGGCTCAATGATGCCTGCAGTCATCCTGGCCCGTATCGCTCACTGGATTTCGTAACGAGGGAATCGAGACGGCTGATACGACCGTGTCTGTTCGAAGGCTTTGGGATGACAACGTGGAAAGTCATGCCGAGGTCGCAAGAATGCGCGCGAGCCGACGCAAACCAAACCGTTCCTACCAAAAGAACTGAGACGGCTGTCATACACTGACGTGCTTTTTCATCATCTTCCATCTCTGTATGTGGAACACTTCCGCTGACAGCAGTACGCACCTCACAAAACTCACTACTTTCGCTGGAGGCTCCTAAGTCCCTGTGCTTGATGCACTAGTCCAAATTCACACAAGCATAAGGCGCGCCATCTCACCGAGAGCGGCATTTTTCGCCGCTTCTGGGGCGCGAAAGGGCCTATATGGTGGTGATTGGCGAAACCAAGGCGAAATCGCTTTCCTCACGAAGTCATGCAATTTTGCAAGAGATTTCGACGAGAGTCCTGCAAGATTGCAAGACTCGCAGCGATTCTCTCTACCGCGTAGGGCACCAGTTTAAGGGGAACGGTCAAACACCAAGAATCCCTTCACTCAGGTTGGACCATAGAATGGGGGCAGGCCATATCGGCCGTACCGAAACCGACCCCGATGCTAGAGCGACGGGTCTGGAAGCGGTTGCGCTCGGATAAATCTTCTCGACGATGTCCCCCCGGGGAGTCATAGTACTCTTCTTCGATGTCAACGCTTTGGTGCTTGGATCGACTGGTAGATCTGAGTGAATCACGATGAATCTTGACCAAAAACACGTCTATCTTCGCTCGTTGACCGTCCTCGTTGCAGTCCTCGGGATTTCGCTGAGCGCGTCCCCGCAGGGTTTCGAGCGGACCGCCCTGGACGAATACGTCGCCGTGCCCGACCGGAACTACGAGTATTCGGTCGTGGTGGATGAACTGCTCGACGGCTTCCGCCACGTGGTGGTCGACATGGTGTCGCAACAGTGGCTCACCGAGGAGGAAGTCGACAAGCCCATCTGGTGACACTGGCTGGTACTGGCGGTTCCCGATGAGATCACGTCGAACCGCGCGCTGCTCTACATCAGCCGCGGCGATAACGACGATGGACTGCCTGGCCCTAAGCAGCTGACTTCGTACTTGGCGACAGCCACGAAAACTGTGGTGGCGGAGTTGCGCATGATCCCGAATCAGCCGCTGGTGTTCACGGACGACGGCAAGCCCCGAAAAGAAGACTCCACGATCGCGTACACTTGGGACAACTACATGCGCACGGGCGACGAAAAGTGGCCCCTGCGGCTGCCAATGACGAAGGCTGTGGTGCGCGCGATGCGAAAAAACGACCCTTGAACCCAAAGAACTTAAGGAGTACTCAAGGGAAACCTGATGCCCTATGGGACGACTGTAGAAGGAAATATGGACTTCATCTTGCGTCCCCGGCACGCTTGATGCACAAGCTCGATCTGAATAGCACCGCGGAAATCATCCGATTTGCTCTGGAGAACGGCATTGTCGGTCAGATAGCGTAAGCCTATGCACGACAATAACCTACCACGTCGCGGCCATCCACCTCCCCTTTGATTTGTAGCGAAGCAGCTACAAGAAAATCATGATTCCAGCGACAGACAGCCCGGTGCGTTTCAGTCACAATAACATCTCTGTTGCTGCGGACAACAATCTGGGGAAGGAGGAATTGCACGGTCGCGCGTGTTGACGGCGTGCATAATTCCGAGTGCGATATCCCCAGTGGCGCCGCCTAAAGGATAGCGGGTAGTCGTGAATAACAGTCACAGGGAACAAAGCAAAGGAAGACCCGGCATCAAGAGCCGGCTTCGCAGCACTGTGCTCGTCGTTCTGGGCCTCCTTGCCGCCGTTCTTCTCGCCATAGCCGTTAAGACCGCCTGGGGCTATCTGGGGGGCCAATCCGTATTGAGCGCCGCCGCGCGTGGCGAAGCGATTGCCGGGCGCTTTGGCTGTTTTGCTTGTCACGGTCCAAGGGGAAGCGGCGGTGTGGCCGACCCCGCTTCGCCGTCGGGGAACGTCCCCGGCTGGGATCGTGGAACGATGGTGATGTACGCGCAGAGTGACACCGACTTACGCGACTGGATCTTACACGGCGCGCTCCAAGGCGAATCGGTGGACAAACACCGCGAAACGAGCGCCGGCATCATTCCCATGCCGTCCTACGAGGACGAGCTTTCCAAAGGGGAACTTGAAGCGCTACTTGCCTATCTGAAAGTCGTTTCAAATTGGGGTGACGACATCCCCGACACGGCCTACGACGGCTGGAAGGTTGCGTCCCGAATGGGGTGCTTTGGTTGCCACGGGCCCGGCGGAACGGGTCGTGTTCCCAATCCGGGCAGTCTGAAGGGCTATATCCCGCCGTGGGACGGAGATGAATTCGCTGAACTGGTCCGAGACGACGACGAACTGCGTGCCTGGATCCTGGACGGCTTTCCTCCGCGGCTTGGCAAGAACCCTATCGCGCGATATTTCTTGGAAAAGCAGAAAACACCCATGCCCGCCTACCGCGACTACCTGTCCGACAAAGAGGTGGATAACCTGG
Source organism: Candidatus Hydrogenedentota bacterium (assembly GCA_030123645.1). Classification (GTDB taxonomy): domain Bacteria; phylum Hydrogenedentota; class Hydrogenedentia; order Hydrogenedentales; genus JASJYE01. The sequence goes on from JASJYE010000001.1 coordinate 21,500, forward strand.
TGGCGTACATTCGCTGGACAAGGAAACCACAACCATGACCGGGCATTTTGAAGCAGCTCGGTGGTTAGTGGTGCTCATCGCCTTCGCGGCCGGTCCGGCGCTAGCCCCCGCAGCCGCGTCGGAGAATCCAAGCGAAGGGAAGGGCGCGTATCGTTCGCCCATCCACGTCTGCCTCTCGCCCGATCGCTCCCGGGCATACGTAGTCAACCAGACCTCCGACTCCGTATCGGTATTAGACCTTCGGCAGAGGCGAGTGGTCGATGAGCTATCGGTGGGATCTTTCCCTTCGCATGCCGTCTGCTCGCCGGACGGTCGCCTGCTCTACGTTACGTGCAACTACGATTCTCAAATTCAGGTCGTCGATCTGGAGGCGATGCGAGTGGTCCGGACCATTCCAGCCGGCTTTGAACCCTATGGATTGGCGTTGTCATCGAAGGGGGAACGCATCGCCGTTGCGAACGCGTTGTCGAGCACCGTTTCCATGTTCGCGGCGAAAGATGGCGAGCCGCTATGGGAAACGCGGGTGCAACGCAACCCGAAGTACCTGACCATCACGAGGGACGGAACACGCGTCTTGGTCAGCAACGGGCTGTCGCGCAGCGTCTCCATTCTCGATGGACGCACCGGTGAAATTATGGAAATCCGCGACCTCGGACGGGCCGGTATTTTGCGGCAGGTCGTCTGTTCCCCCGACGACCGGTGGGCCTTTGTCGCCCATATCATATCTCGTGACGAGATAACGCCTTTTCAGCTCGAACGCGGGTTTGTCCATGCCAACGGGATCTCGATTTTGGACCTCGATCGGACCGGCCACCGGGTAACGGTCCTCCTGGACCGGTTCTTGGCCGGGGCGGCGAACCCGTGGGGCCTTGCCCTGTCGGAGAATGCCGAGCGGCTCTACGTTAGCCTGGCCGGCGTGCACGAAGTGGCCATTGTTGACGTGCCGGCCCTCTTATCCCTCGTAGCCGAGACGGATACACCCGAAAAGGTAGCCGCGCTCGAGCGAGATGTGGAGATCATGGACCGCCGGGGCCTCATGCGACGCGTCGATGCCGGGGGTATCGGCCCGCGAGGCCTGGCGCTGAACGAAGCCACGGGCGAATTACTGGTCGCCAACTATTTCAGCGATTCGGTCTCCATCCTCGATGCTGAAACCGGGGCCATTCAGGCAGTGATCCCGCTCGGTCCCCCTCAGGAGATGAGCACCTGGCGTAAGGGAGAGATGCTTTTCAACGATGCCCGGTTGTGTTTCCAGCAATGGTTCAGTTGCGCGAGCTGCCATCAAGAAGACGCAACCGTCGACGGCTTCAACTGGGACCTCCCGAACGACGGTGTGGGCAACGCCAAAAACGTCAAGTCCCTTCACGATATTTACGACACCGCCCCGGCGATGTGGACCGCCGTGCGTAAGGGCATGGACGTTGCCGTGGCCGCGGGTCAACGCTTTCTCGGCTTTCTGCCGGAACCGGAGAATCACCGGGCGTTAATGACGTTCCTCAAGTCTCCGAGACGTCCCCCCAACCCCTATAAAACGCGCGACCCCGCGATGGTCGAGCGCGGCGAGCGCGTCTTTTACAAGGCCCGATGCCATGCGTGTCATCCCGCGCCGGTGTTTTCAGACCTGAAACGGCATGATCTCGGCCTGGCAAGTTCCACCGACCTGCGATTCCGTTTTGACACGCCTTCGTTGCGCGAATGTGTCCGGACAGGCCCGTACTTGCACGATGGCCGCGCTCAAACGCTCCGTGAGATCTTCACGAAGTACAATCCGAACAACCTGCACGGCCTGACGAGCAACCTTGCGGATTCAGAGTTGCAAGCGTTGCTGGAATACCTACGGAGCCTCTGATGGCATGAAAGCCCGTACGCCCAGATGTCTTAGGTCTCGCGCCAAAATAGATTTGCTAAGATCGCAAAAAAAGGGGACAGTCCCGTCTACGCTCGTGCCTCGCTTCGCTTGGTACAGTCCCCAATTTTTGCTAACACCCTCGAACAGACTTGGAAAGGTTATTTCGATCAAATCCTTTAGCACCGGCTTCCTGCTGATGGGAGTCCTGCTCTGCTATGGCATTGACGGAGGCGCGGAGACGATAGAGCGCGCCGGGGAAAAACGGGGACTGTACCAAGCGCAGCGAGGTACGAGCGGAGACGGGACTGTCCCCGTTTTTCCCGCCACCAACGCAGAAGAAGTCCAACCCATCTCGCGACCCTCTCGCTTCGGCGTTCTTAGTAGCCGGCGCTGGGCCTATGGCCGGCCCTATGAGCGAGAGAGTCTCGCGCCCGTCAAGAACCCGAATCCCCGTCCTGAACCACAGCCCACCCGCGACCATCCCTTCGACGTGGCGATCTCCGGCGACGGCAGCAAAGTGTACGTGGGCCTCCAGGGCACGGAACTGCAACCGGGCAATGAAGTGGCCGTTTACGATGTTGCGAGCGATCGGGTAACGAAACGCATCCGCTTGATACCGCCGGGTGAGAATGGGGCGCCGGGCTTGAGTCCGTACCGGCTGACGGCTCATCCCGGCGGCAGGTTTCTCCTTGTCACCAATCGCTTTTCGAATTTCGCGAGCGTTATCGATATGCGTAGCGATACGGTCGTGAGCGAAATCCCTTTAGACTTCTACTGTCAGGGAGTCGCTTTCGATCGAGCCGGCCGCACCCTCTACGTCGCCAACCGATACCTGGACCAAGCCTTCGTGGTTGACGTACACGCCGAGGGAGAACGCTTCGACGGGTCCATGAGGATTCTCGGCGGCTTGGACGCGGACGCGTTCCTGGGCAATACGACCGGGGCCGGTCTGCATTCCATGCTGGCGCGCCGTTGCGGCACGATCGGATGCCACGATGCGCTTCGAGGAGGATTCGTTGCAGGCGCGGACCCGCTCGATAGTTTCTCCTCCGTTATCCCCCACGTGTCGCTCGGCAATCCGGCCAAGAGCCGATTGCTGCGGGCCGTTCTGCGTAGCCGCGACGGCGGATACGCGGACGCGATACCGAAGTTTCGCAGTCACGCAGCGGGCACGGTGGTGTTCCCGGACCCCCGCAACGACACCGATTACCAATCTATCGCGAGTTGGATTGCCGCGAGCGCCCCCGGCCCCGGCATCCCCGTAGCGAACGTGCGGAGTAAGCCGAAGGTGTGCGTCCTGTCCACCGATGGGCGGTATCTCTACGTGGGCAATACGGGTACGCAGGACATTTCGATAGTCGATACCCGTCTCAATCGCGAGGTCGGCGGCATTTACATACAAAATGTCGCAAACGATTTGGGAATCTACCACGATCCCCAAAGCGGCCATGACTACCTCATCGTAACGACCCAAGGCATCGGATTCGGAGTGGGCCGGGAACGGGACCCCTACGGTGGCGAGACCTGGGACCGCGAAAATCCGGCGGCGCAATTCACGGTCTGGCGCGATCTGGAGACGGCTCGCGCGTTTCCCAGGGAGCGCCAGGAAGTGCTGGGCCCCTTCGACGCCGTGGACGGTACGGCCGCCATCAAGTTCCGCGACATTCAAAACGACCTTCTATTCTTGGACCTAAGTGCCCTCGAGATCCCGAGCGATCCCCCCTCCGGCCAATTGGACTATGTGCTGCTGGCAAATAAATACGAATCGCACCGCGACTGGGTGCGGTATACTTCGGACACTGCGGAGTCCACGTATGGGGATATCAAGGGCGACATCCCCCCGGACCTCATGCGGGTTGTCGGTGCCATGCCCGAAAAACTGGTGATCGTGGGAGACCGCCTGTTTGTGACTATGCAGGCAAGCAATCTGGTCCAGGAACTACAGATAAACCCCAATGCGCCCGATCCCAGTGACTATCTTATACCCCTGCGCACCTATCCAACAGGTCTTCAGCCCATAGGGATTGTGGCCGGGCCTCCTGGGACGCCCTCAGAAGGCAAGCTCTTTGTGGCGAACTTCTTAGGGGGGTCAATTTCGGTTATCGATACCAGAAACGGAAGCTCCCGGGAAGTGGTGGTTGACCCCTCGGTCCTCCGCATACCCGTGCCCGCAACCAATGCGGAACGTGGGGAGGTTTTCGCACACTCCGCCGAGTTCTCTTCGGACGGCGATACGTCGTGTTTCCATTGCCATTACCTGGATACGGGAGACGGCCGGCCTTGGGGCGTCAGCCAGGTCGTGGGCCAGGAATTCCTCTCGATCGAGGATGAGGTCGGCCAGTTGGCGATAGGGGGTACGATGGGGGTGCCTCAGATGCGGGGACTGTTTGCCATTCAACCCTTCTTTTTTGAAGGGGTCATTTCAGCCTTTGAACCGCGATCCATGATCATGGAACACGCACCCGCCGATGATTTCGCTCGCGCCACGCCGCAGGGAGATTTTACGGCCATCGAGGCCCATTACATTCAGACCGCGGCGGCCGACATCCAGTCCGGCGTGGATGCCTCGGCCAAATCCCAGGCTACCCATGACGAACGCCGCGACGAAATGTTTCGCCGCCAATCCATGAAGTATTTCGGCAAGTCTTTCAATCTTCGAGATTTCCAGCGCTTCGTGGGCGAGTGGCAGATCCACGAACCCCGGCTTCTGCCCAATCCCTTTGACCCAGACCACCCCTCCGTGCGCCGCGGGAAGAAACTCTTCGAAGACCCGCAAGTCGGTTGCGCGGCGTGCCATGTTTCCCCCCATTTCACCAGAAAGGATTTTCGTGAAAACAAGGAACAGGCCTTCGAGTCCATGGTTACGTTTACCGTGCGCGACGGGGCATTTACGCTGATAGGAATGAACCGCCTCGATTACATCAATGGATATCTCAGGGATTTGGAACCCTGGGACATCGGCCGGGTCGAAGCAAACCAGGGCCACTTCACGACCTTTTCACTCCGGGGCATTTGGGACCGGCCCCCTGTTTTCCTTCACAACGGAATGGCACGCACCCTTCGTGAGGTGGTGGCCAAACCGGGCCATCCCGGTCTGGGCACATTCAAATACGAACCACGCATTGGAGGCGTTCCCGAGCGGCCGGGTCGCAAGGAGGTCGGGTTTAACACCACGTACCTCTTCGCCGAGGCCGTTCCCGCGGTGAAAGCGCACATCAAAGCGGGATCGCGGATCGGCTTCGACACCCACGGCGGCACCTCGCAGTTGACGCGGCAGCAAATCGATGACCTGGTCAATTTCATAAACACTATAGAATGAAAATGAACAAACTCATTGGAAATCTTTCGTGTAGGCGCGCCGCTCCCGCACTCGCGGTCTGTGCAATCCTGGCATCCGGGCTGGCCGGGGCGCAGGCCTTGCGATACGAAGAGATCGTCCACGAAAAGGATGAATCCGTCATGCTGATTGTTCCGGCGTCGGAGTTTCTTATGGGAACCGGCGAGCAGCATCCGGATCTCCCGGAAGATTTTTCCACGGAGGGTTCCCTTTCACCTCGGGACGTGCTGATCGTCCGCGCGGCGCCCGCTTGGCGACACGCCGACGAACGCCCCGCTCGACGGGTGAGGCTCGATGCCTTTGCCATCGACCGCTACGAAGTGACGAACGCCCAGTATCGTACGTTTCTGAAAGTGATTCGCGAAACGAAGGACCACGGGCGGTGCCACCCCGGCGAGCCGGCCGGGAAAGATCACACACCTCGCTACTGGGGACACTACAATCCCTTACTCGAAGACCCCGCCTACCGAAAGACCGCGCCCTTTGGGCCGGATACGTTTACGCGGGAAGACAGGCCGGTCGTGGGCGTTGACTGGTTCGACGCCTACGCCTATGCGGCGTGGGCCGGCAAGCGATTGCCTTCCGAAGCCGAATGGGAACGGGCTGCCCGTGGGCAAGATGGACGCCGCTGGCCCTGGGGCGATGCGTGGCAATGGCGACTGGCCAACGGGGGCGGTGAGAAGAAGGGGCAGGACATTCAGGACACGGGCACCGAGAAGGACGGGTACATTTATGCCGCGCCCGTGGGCAGCTACCCGAAAGGGCGTAGCCCCGTCGGATCCGATGACATGGCCGGCAACGTGGCGGAATGGTGCGCCGACTGGTACCAGGGCGACTATTACGCCTCGGCGCCGGAAGAGAACCCAAGCGGGCCGGGCCGTGGCACATATCGGGTCGTGCGTGGCGGCAGTTCCCGGAACGCCCCCAGTAACATGCGTTGCGCGGTTCGCGGCTATCACGAACCGGAGTTCAAGACCTTTACGCTCGGATTTCGCTGCGCAAAGGATTGGGAGGGGCATTAAGTGTTGCTGCTCGCATTGCATCTGTTGATCCAGCCCTTGGCGGGCCTGGAGGCGCCGGAGGGTATGGTCTTCGTGCCGGCCGGACCGTTCTTCATGGGTTCGAGCGAAGGGGGCGCCGATGAGGCGCCGCCCCGCCGGGTTGATGTATCCGCGTTCTTTATCGACATGCGCGAAGTAACGAACGCAGCCTTCGCCGATTTCGTTCTAGAGACGGAATTCTTCGACCGGATCGAGGGGCCCTGGTTCCGGTATTCGGCGGAGGGCTGCCTGGCTTTGATGCGCCATTACGAGCGAAGGGGCGGTGACTTTCCGGCTGCCGCTTCCGCCGGCAGACTCGAGGACGATCGCATTTCGGAATCGGACTTGGCCCGTTGGCGTTCGGCCGTCACCGCGTTAAAAGCCATGCTGCCTGAGGAGGAAATGGTCCCCGACGGTGCAACCGTTTCTCAGTTTGAAAGACTACCCGCCGTGCTAAACTTAGTAGAAGAGCAGGCCCTACTGCCGGTGCGTGGCGTCACGTGGCGGGACGCCACGGCCTACGCCGAATGGGCCGGGAAGCGGCTGCCCACGGAAGCCGAATGGGAGAAAGCGGCCAGGGGCGTTGACAGCCGCCTTTATCCCTGGGGGAATGCGTGGGATTCGCGGCGCTGCTCAGGGGACTCGCCACGGAGAGACGGACCCGCGCGGGTCGGAAGTTTTCCTGACGGCGCGAGTCCCTACGGCTGTCTCGATATGGCGGGAAACGTCTGGGAATGGGTTGCGGACTGGTACGGCGAGTCGTATTACGCCCAAGCGCCGGTCGTCGCCGATCCCAAGGGTCCTAAGGGATTGCCGAACGGGCAGTTGCCCATGCCGGCCGAAAACGTTGACAAATTGCGCTCGACCGAACAGGGGCGGGAAACCGATACACGCAAGGTTATTCGGGGAGGAGGTTGGACGGGTCCCAAACACCAGACGCGTTTCAATCTCCGGTGTTCCAGACGGTTCTGGAGCAACCCCTCATACTGGCACGAAGACGTGGGTTTTCGTTGCGTAAAGGAGGTGACATGAAATGAAAGTATTAGATACCGAAACAGCGGCACGCACAGGAGTGGACGTGTCGGAAGTAGAGCGAGATTCTTGTACGGAATTCTATCTAACGGGCTCGATAGCTATGGACTATGCCAAGGATTCGTCGACGAACGCCCTTTTCTCTGAATTGGCCGATATCCTCGCCCGCGACGGAATTCAAGTGATCCAGGAAAAGGTGTACGGACTTCGCACCGCGAAGGAGGCCATCATGAAAGCCCGTGATGCCGCCTTGGCGGAGCATGGCCTGGACCCGGCGCTGCCCGTGACTTTTCTAGAGGGGAAGCCGGCACGGCACGGGGACTTCGCGGGCTTCCAGTTGTGGGGCGTCGTCCCGAACCCGGGAAAAGACGTGCAGGTCACGACGGTCAAGAACTCCCTGGGAGGCAGTGGGCGTTGTCTGGCGGGCGAAGGCTTCCGCTTGTTCTATTTCCCCATGATTAACGGCGCGCGAAGCGACGGCGCCCTGCCTGATTGCGTTACCGGGCAGACCGACCAAATGTTCCAAAACGCCAGCGCCACGCTATCCGCCCATAACCTCACGTTCAAAGACGTGCCTCGGACCTGGATCTATTTGGCGAGGATTCTGGACTGGTATGGCGAATTCAACCGGGTCCGCACCGAACACTTTGAAAAAGTGGGGCTGCGGCGCGGAGATCCTGAGACGGTGTTCCCCGCCAGCACGGGAATTCAAGGCCAATCCCACGATGAAGAATGCGTCATGGACATATTGGCCTTAGAAAACCTGGAAGAGGGCGCCGTGGAGCTAACGCCCATCCGCGAGACCTCGCGTCAGAACCAGGCCTTTGCCTACGGGTCGGCTTTTTCGCGCGCCATGTCCGTCAAGCGCGAAGGAGTCAACACCGTGTACGTCTCAGGTACGGCAAGCATCAACGCAAAGGGCGAAACACTGTATCAAGGCGACGCGGAAGCTCAGAGCGTCGAGACACTCCTGAGTATCGGAGCGCTACTCGAAGACCAAGGCGGCAGCCTGCAAAACATCTGCCAGGCCACCCTGTTCTGCAAGGACCGCGAGTCGTTCGAGGCCTACGAACGCGTAGCCCGGCAACTCAACGTGCCCCATTTTCCCACGGTCAGCGTCATCGCGGACGTCTGCCGCCACGACCTGTCAATCGAGATTGAAGCCACGGCCGTTATCTAAGAAACAAATTGGCGCAGCATAACATCGCCCCCGATGCTACGTGCCTGCGAGGGTGCGAAAACATATCCGCGCCGGGTTCATTATGATTGTGAGGATAATCTTCTCAAAGTTAATCACAAACTGGTAGGTCATCGAAGTACTCACCTTGATTAGCCCGCATCGCTCACAGCCCATTAGTGATTCGCCGCGCTTGCTAAGTTGTTCGGCGACAGTACATTAGGCAGAGGAATAGCCGGAACCACCGGTTTGGTATTAACGAT
>JASJYE010000379.1 GCA_030123645.1 Candidatus Hydrogenedentota bacterium
CGAATCGGTGGGTGTTGGCGGCGCGGCCTAAGACGCTGTGGGCGGCGGTGTGCCCGGTGATGATCGCCAGTGCGATGGCCGCGGAGGCCGGTGCGTTTCATGTGCCGTCGGCTGTGGCGTGTCTGCTGGGCGCGCTGCTGATTCAGATCGGCACGAACTTCGCTAACGACTACTTCGACGGGCTACAAGGAACCGACCAAGATCGGCTCGGGCCGCCGCGGGCGGTGGCCTCGGGCCTGGTGAAGCCGCAGGTGATGAAGGGCGCGTTCATCTTGACGTTCATGGCCGTGTTCGTTCCGGGGCTTTACATCGTATATCGCGGCGGCCCGATCTTTGTTCTCATCGGCGTCGCGTCGATACTCTCGGGGCTGGCGTATACGGGCGGACCGTATCCCTTGGGGTATCATGGCTGGGGCGAGTTGCTTGTGTTGGTGTTTTTCGGGCCTGTCGCGACCGGAGGCACGTACTACCTTCAGGCCGAGGCCCTGCCGCCGGAAGTCCTGATTGCCTCGTTTGCGCCGGGGCTGTTCAGCGTCGCGATCTTGACGGTCAACAATCTCCGTGATATCGAGGGCGATCGCGAAGCCGGGAAGAAGACGCTGGCGGTCCGCTTTGGCGGCGTCTTCGCGAAGGCGGAATACCTTTTGTGCATCCTCGTCGCGTCCCTAGGCGTTCCGGCAGCGCTTGTCTGGTACACGAAGGGTCACCGCTACGTACTGTTGGGCTGTCTCGTTTTCATGGTGGCGCTTCCGAGTCTACGGACGGCGTTTCTTTTCAAGGACCCGCGAGAACTTAACCGCGTACTTGCGCAATCGGGCGTGTTGCTGCTCCTTTTCTCCATCTTGTTCTCGGCCGGTTGGTTGATATAGCATCCTAGACTATGAAGCTTAGGCCCCGATCCAAAGCTTTACTTCTTGTGGCGCTGTTAGGCGTCCTGCTCTACGTATCGCTGTTGGGCGCGCGGTTAATTGACTACTCCGGCGGTTCCTTTTCCGGGCTAGGTTTTGCTCTGGATAAAGCCGTCCAGGAGAGGGATGCCACTGTCGTACGACTTTTGCTGATCACCGGCGCCGATCCGAATCTGCTTGACCGAAGATCGGGAATGACGCTACTCGATCGGGCTGCAGAAAGAGGGAATCTGAAAATCGCACGAATCCTCCTGGATGCGGGTGCCGATGCTGACGGGTCACTTCAATTGTTTCGGCGCCCGTTGTTTCATGCGGCATATAGACAAGACCGGGAGATGGCAGATCTTCTATTGGAGCATGGCGCGTACTACGAGCTGGTAGACGCGGTGCTTTTGAGCGACACGGAATTCGTAGAGCAGGCATTGATTGAGGATCCTACTGTGCTTCAGGACATGAGCTATTATGGAAGATCGCTCTTGTCCATGGCGATGGGATATGGCCGCTTGGACACGGCTCGTTATCTGCTGGAGCTGGGCTTGGACCCGACAGGAGAAGGAAGCGGTGGGCAGGAAGGTTCCGTTCTAGATCAGGCGAGGAAACGGAACAACCGCGAAGATTTTGTGGATCTCTTCGAGTCGTATCAATCCGCGTCCGAGCCCGAAATCGTCGAAAATCCTTGAGGGACAATTCGCCTCGGTTGCGTATGTGCTTGATGGTGCTTGGGGCGATTTCTTTTCGCAACTCTATTATTTGTAGGATGATTTTTGTGAATATCCCGTGGACATCTTCGAATCCCGCGATAACTTGTGATGAGGAATCGATCTCGTTTGGGAATTTGCATGAGGCGCTGACGTCGGGCAGGAAGGGCTTCGCGCTGGCGGGTATTCAGCCGGGGGCGCCGTTTCCGATGCAGGTCGGGAACGCCGTGGGGGATGTGATTCTATTTCTCAGTGTGCTTGCCCGGGGGGCCGTTGCGGCCCCGCTCAATACGCGATGGCCCTTCGAGCAGGTGAGTCGCGTGTCGAAGCAGCTCGTTCCGCCGGAACCTCCGTTGATCCGGGGTGCGGGGCAGGCGCCGGCGCTTGAAGACGATTGGCGGCTTATCGTGCACACGTCGGGCAGCGGCGGCGATGCCAAGGCGGCGGTGCTGTCGTCGGCGAACTGCTCCGCGAGCGCGCGGACGGCGATTGAGCGGCTCGGCCTCGGCGCGGGCGATCGGTGGCTGCTGTCGCTTCCGCTGTACCACGTTGGCGGGATTGGAATCGTCATGCGCTGCCTGAGTGCGGGTGCGACGATCGTGGCGCTTGAGGCGGAGGAATCTCTTGAGGAGGCGCTGGCACGCTACGAGCTCACGCATGTCTCTCTGGTGGCGACGCAGCTGTATCGCTTGTTGCAGGACGATAAGGCGGCGGAAGCGTTGGCGGCGATGAAGGCGGTGCTCCTGGGTGGGGGGCCGGCGCCGGAGGGACTGGTGCGGGAGGCGGTGGAGCGGGGCATTCCAATCTATGCGAGCTACGGGATGACGGAGACGGCGTCGATGATCGCGTGTACGATGCCGGGGGATTTAATCGAGCGCTTGCTGTCCTCGGGCAGACCGCTTGTCGAGGGCACGGTTTCGGTCTCGGGCGAGGGCGAGATTCTGGTTCGGGGAGAGACGCTGTTTCAGGGCTATTTGCGGCCCGATGGGACGCTCGATCGACCGCTGACTGCGGACGGCTGGTTCGCCACGGGAGACCTCGGGTTCTTTGACGACGAGGGTTACCTCCACGTAACGGGCCGCAGGGACAACATGTTTGTCAGTGGGGGTGAAAATATTCAGCCGGAGGAGATCGAGAGGCGTTTGTGCGCGCTGGAAGGGGTCGAAGAGGCGATGGTCGTGGCGGTGGACGACGAAGAGTGGGGGCAACGGCCGGTGGCCTATGTACGAATGGCGAGCGGAGCGCTGCCGGAGGCGGGGCGTCTGGCGGAAGAGCTTCGGGACGTGCTGCCGGGGTACATGATCCCGAGGGCGGTCTTGCCGTGGCCGGAGGGCATCGTGACGGGTGGGATCAAAGCGAGCAGGGCAGAGCTGACACGCCGTGCGCGGGATGCGTAGCGTGCCGCTAGAGCATTTTAAGATTAGAGAGATACGTTCTGTCAGTTGTGAGCATGAAGTCGTTAAGGAA
>JASJYE010000059.1 GCA_030123645.1 Candidatus Hydrogenedentota bacterium
TTGTTTTCAACGCCACGAGGTATTTACGTGGAAAAATAGAGCATTGATACATAAGAACTTACAGCGATCCGTAGCCCGAAGTCCGATAGACTGTTAGACAATATGGACCGACCGGCTCCTTTCGTATGTAGCTCTGGGCTACGGTTCCTGTTTTCTCGAATCACAGTCTAACCTGCGAACATGCGATCCGAGCCGGTCGGTCCATATTGTCTAGGCGAGAAGGCCTTGGATGCGCTTTCGGACTTTCTCGAAGCGCCTTCGTATCTCTTTCGAGTCGGACTTCACGGCCACCATGTCGAGGCGTGTGGTCCGGTAGGATGGATCGCGCCAGGTAGCTGAATCCACCTCGGCAAGAAGCACGAGGCCCGCGTCGTGCACTGCGCTGCGGATTTCCTCTCCGGTATAGACTCGTTCCCGCACAAGCGTTTCCGGCCCCGTGTTAATCCGGATGCGGATGTCCGCGATCGCGGTGGCGCGATCGAAGGAGCCTTTCCATGTTGTCGAAAAAGATCCGTTATCCTCGGTCCAATGCATGTCTGCGAAATGTTCGGTTACCATGCGCTCAGTGATCACGTCGAAGTAGAACACGCCGTTGTCCAATAGCAAGTCGGCCGCCGATTGGAGCGCGCGGCGGAGTTGTGCGGACTCAAGCAGGAAATTGAGACTGTCGAATATGCATGTAGCGTAATGAAAGCGGGGGCCGAAGGGGAGGTGGCATATGTCGGCGGCGGCCACCTTTGGACGAAAAGGGCCTTTTCGGGCTTCGTGAAGCATCGCGTGTGAGACGTCGATACCGACGCTGTCCCAACCGTGCTGGATGAGGCGCTTGAGCAGGTGGCCGGTCCCGCATGCGAGGTCGATGTGCTCGAATTCCTGTTGCCCGCAGAGTTCGGCAACGACGGTCGAGACGACGAGCCACCGGTCGTAGTCCACTTCGCGCATGATGGGGTCGTAGAATCGCGCGAGGTCGGCGAAGGCGTCTCTCGGCGTCATGACGCGAACTCGCGCTCGGCCCACTTCGCGAAATCCTCTGAACTCGGATGCAGGCTACGGTGCTTTTTCACCTGGTTCAGTTTCTGGTCAATCACGAAGAGCAAGGCGGCTTCGAAGCCGTCGCGATCGAGGATTTCTCGCGCTTCCTCGGCGCCGGCGTAGGCGCGCAGGGGCTCGCTGAAGTCGGCAATATACATCGCCTGCCCGACGCGCGACCAGCCTGCACGCCCTGTAGTGTGCCAGCGAATCGCATCGATCACCCCCTCGTCCTCGATGTCCAATGTCTGGCGGCACTCTTCGGCGGCGACGGGACCGTGCAGCAGGTTCGGGCTCTCTAGGTCTTCCGTGATGCCGTATTCCGCGGCGGCCTGCGCAAGCTCGGCCGGTTTCATCGGCTTGCACAGGTCGTGCAACAGGCCGGCGGTAACCGCTTGTTCGGGGGTAATCTCTACCTTGTCGGCCATCGCGAGCATTGTTTTCGCGACGGAGACGCAGTGGGCGTAGGTTTTTTCAGGCACCCGCCGGCGCAGGAGCTCGTGGAATTCTTCGGCGCGCTCAATGGGGAATTCATTCATGGTAGATTCCCTTCTCACGAATCAGGCGCGCCACGCCGGCCGGAACGAGTGCATCGATCGCTTCGTCGCGCGCGACCCGGCCGCGAATGCCGGTCGAAGACACGCTGCTCTCCTCGAAGGAGACGAAGTCGTATTTCCCCTCCATCGACGGAGGGACAACGCGGCCGTCACCCTCGCGCGGCGCCACAAGCAGCCGTGCCCGCTCGAGGATATCCTCCGGGTCCTTCCAGTTCGGGAAATCGAGGAGAGAATCGAGACCCACAATCAGAAAAAGCTCCGCTCCCGGGTAGCTCTGCTCGAGGTCGCGCAGGGTCTCGCGCATGTACGAAGGTCCCTCGCGGTGAAGCTCTATGTCACACGGCTCGAAGTTCGGGTCGTGCTCGAGGGCCGCCTCAAGCATCTCCAGCCGCTGCTCGGGCGACGCGACGGTGTCGTCCCGCTTGTGGGGAGGCCGGGCCGAGAGCACGAATAACACCGTGTCCAGATGCGCGGCCTCGATGGCGGCGCGCGCCATATCGAGGTGCGTGTTGTGGATGGGGTCGAAGGTGCCGCCGAGTATCCCGATACGCTTAAGATGGCTGCTCATTGGCGTAGTTTAGCGAATCAGGTGCGAATTTGGCCATCGCCGCGGATGACCCACTTGAGCGACGTGAGCTCTTTGAGCGCCATGGGGCCGCGACAGTGCAGCTTGCTCGTGCTAATTCCCAGTTCAGCACCGAGCCCGAACTGGAAGCCGTCGGTGAAATAGGTGGATGCGTTGACGTAGACCGTCGCGCTGTCCACGGCGTCCAGGAAACGCTCGGCCGCGCTGTAGTTCTCGGTGACGATGGCGTCGGAATGGTGCGAGCCGTACTCGTTAATGTGCCCGATCGCCTCCTCCAGCGAATCGACGACCCTGATCGACAGGATCTTGTCCAGATACTCCGTCCTCCAATCCTCTTCCGTCGCGGGCACGCAGTCGAGTATCGCCCCCGTGCGCTCGCACCCGCGCAATTCGCAGTCGGCGGAAGCGAAATCGCCCGCGATGTCCTTGAGAAAAACTTCGGCGACCGACTGGTCCACGAGCATCGTTTCCATTGCGTTGCAGACGCCCGGGCGCTGGAGTTTCGCGTTCAGGCAGATGGCCTTCGCCATCGCGAGGTCGGCGCTGGAATGCACGTAGGTATGGCAGATGCCGTCGAGGTGCGCCACGACGGGGATACGCGAGTCGTCGTAAATGCGCTCGATGAGCGATTTCCCGCCGCGAGGCACGATGACGTCGATGTATCGGTCGAGCTTAAGCATCTCCCCCACCGCTCCCCGGTCGGTCGTGGTGATGATCTGCACGGCATGCTCCGGAACGCCCGCCGACCTCGCGCCTTCGATGAAAATCTTCGCGATGGCGATATTCGAGTGAATCGCCTCGGAGCCACCGCGAAGCACGACGGCGTTGCCCGATTTGAGACAGAGGCCCGCGGCGTCGGCCGTGACGTTTGGCCGGCTTTCGTAGATGATGCCGACGACGCCGAGGGGCTGGCGAATTTGGGCGATCCGGAGGCCATTCGGGCGGACCGTCTGGCTGACGATGTCGCCGACGGGGTCGGGCAACGCAGCGACGACCTCGAGACCCTCGGCCATCGCCTCGATCCGCGCGTCGGTCAATTCGAGGCGGTCGAGCATCGGGCTCGACAGCCCCTTTTCGCGGCCGGCCTCAAGGTCCTTCTTGTTCTCGGCTTGCAGCGCGGCCTTCGACGCCCGGAGTCGCTTCGCCACCTCGAGCAGCGCGTCGTCCTTGAGCGCCCGCGTCATCGAACGCAGCCCGTCCGAAGCCTTCCGCGCCTGCCTTCCGATCTGCTCCAACTCCTCGCGAAGCGATTTGTCTAGCACGGCCATTTCGCTTGGATTCCCCTCCTGTATCGGACGAAAACTGTCCCGCTTCCAGGAAATTTATGCGTACAACGCTCTATAAGATTACCAAATTATCCCGGTGAATGACCTCGTCGAAGTCTTTTCGGCCGAGTTTGGCGGCGATATCCTGGCTCTTGAGGCCTTTGATGGCGCCGAGGTCGCCACTGGAATAGTTCGCGAGGCCGCGGGCGATATCGTGCCCCGCTGAATCTTGAATGGTTATCGCATCGCCTGCCTCGAAGCCCCCGTCGACAGCGACGATCCCGGCCGCGAGCAGGCTAGACCCCCGTTCAACCAGCGCGGCACGCGCGCCGTTGTCGATTTTCACCGAGCCCTTAGACGCGCGGCCAAACGCGATCCAGCGCTTGCGGTGGGCCATGCTGTTGCCCGACGCGCCGAATACGGTCATGGGGCCGTCGCCATCGAGCACGGCGCTGATGACATTTTTCCGGTGGCCGTTGGCGATGACCGTCGGCAGGCCCGAGGCGCAGGCGATCTTCGCGGCCTCGAGTTTGGTTTTCATGCCTCCGATTGACGTCGGTGTGAACGTGTCCTCGGCGAAATCCTCGACCTCGTGCGTTACCGTCTCTACGTGGCGAATCAGGGTCGCTTCAGGATGGGCGACGGGGTCTTTGTCGTAGAGCCCGTCGACGTTGCTGAGAATGATCAGCAGGTCGGCGTCGATTTTCGCGGCGACCTTCGCGGCGAGCGTGTCGTTGTCGCCGAAACGCAGTTCGTCCGGCGCGGTCGAGTCGTTTTCGTTGACGATCGGCACGACGTTCTCGAATTCGAAGAGCGTGTTGATTGTGTTTCGGACGTTGAGGTAGGACTGCCGGTTGTCGAGGTCGTGGGCGGTCAGGAGCACCTGCGCCGTGTGCAGGCCGTCGCCGTAGGTCTGGAACAGCGTCTCGTATAAGTGCATCAGCCGCGATTGGCCAACCGCCGCGGTCGCCTGCTTGAGCCGCAGGGCGGTGGGGCGTTCCTGGATGCCGAGCCGGTCCATGCCGCAGCCCATCGCGCCCGACGACACGATCAGCAGGTTGATGCCGCGCCCGTGTTTGATGCGCGCGAGGTCCTTGACGACATCCTCGAGCACGTGGCCGTCGAAGCCGTGCTCGTTGCTGAGCAGGGTCGTGCCGATCTTCACGACGAGCGTTTTGATATCGCTGAATTTGGCGGTCACGTCCGCGCTCCGTCCCTACTCCGAGTGGTACTCGAGCTTTATGCCCGCGATGTAAATGCTCTGGCCGTCTTCCGCCCCCATGCGTTCAAGGGCCTTGTACACCCCCATTTTCTTGAGCGTGCGGTCGAGATGGTGGACGGCCTGTTCGTTTTCAAAGTCCGTCATGCGCACCGCTCGCACGACTTTCCGCCCCTCGACGCAAAAACCGTCGTTTTCGGGTTCAATGGTGAATGGCGCTTCATAACGGTATTCGGTTTCCGCCGACGGGTCAAAAACGATCTCTTCTCGCTGCTCCCTCGCGTAGCGGTCGAGTGCTTGCCACACCGCCTCGAGTACGTCATCCACCCCTTCGCCCGTCACGGAAGAAATCAAGTACGGCGCGTCGAATTCCCCTTTAACCTCCTCGAAGCGGGCGCGATTCTCCGGAATGTCCCCCTTGCTGAAGACGACGACGCGCGGTCGCTCCCCGAAAACGCCGCTGTGTTGCGCGAGCTCCTCCTCGAGGATTCGCAACGTCTCTCCGGGGCCGAGATCGCCCGGATCGATGAGAAACAACAGCACCTTCGTCCGCTCGATGTGCCGCAGGAAATCATGGCCGAGGCCCTTTCCCTCCGCGGCCCCCTCGATAATGCCGGGAATGTCCGCGAGCGTGAAGGTGCGGTAATCGCTGAGACCGACCACACCGAGGTTCGGGCTGAGGGTGGTGAAGGGGTAGTCGGCGATCTTGGGCGTCGCCGCGCTGACACGCGACAAGAACGTCGACTTCCCGGCATTTGGAAGGCCGACGATACCCACGTCGGCGATGAGCTTCAGCTCGAGTTCGAGCGATGCCTCCCCGCCCGGTTCGCCCTTCTCAGCGAATCGCGGGGCCCGGTTGGTTGACGAGGAGAACCTCGCATTTCCGCGTCCCCCTACGCCCTTGCGTGCCGCTAGATAGCGCTGACCTTCCTCCGACAGATCGCAAAGGACCGCGCCGGACTCCCTGTCGCGTATCACGGTCCCGACCGGTACTTCGATCGGCACATCCTCGCCGTTCTTGCCGTGCATGTCGCTGCCCCGGCCGTGCTCGCCGCGATTGCCCTTCCAGGTCGAGTGATAGCGCAGGTGGTTCAGCGTAGTGTGACGCGTCGTGGCTACGAGATAAATATCGCCCCCGTCTCCGCCGTCGCCGCCGTTGGGGCCGCCGTACGGGACATATTTTTCCCGGCGGAAACTACAGCAGCCGTTGCCCCCCGCCCCGGCGGTCACATTGATGCGCGCGCGATCGACGAACATGGATGGAAGCACCGGTTTGCTATGGCTGCCATTGGTAAACCTGGAAAGTTTAGGATCCGCTCGGGAGGACGTCGACGCACTGCCGGCCTTTGCGCAGGTGTCTGAACTGGACCACGCCGCCCGCCTTGGCGAAGAGGGTATGGTCGTGGCCGATCCCCACGTTCTGGCCTGGATGGAAATGGGTGCCGCGCTGGCGCACGAGGATATTGCCGGCGATGACCTGCTGGCCGCCGTACTTTTTGACACCGAGGCGTTTGGATTCGGAGTCGCGCCCGTTGCGCGTGCTGCCGCCTGCCTTTTTATGGGCCATGAGTATCTCCTAGGGAATGCAGCCGCGTCGTGCGCGGCAGACGCTCTTATCCCTCGATTTTGTCCACCTTGAGTTCGGTGAAGGGTTGCCGGTGGCCGTAGGTCCGGTGATAGTTCTTCCTGCGCTTGAATTTGAATACGCGGATCTTCTTCGCGCGGCCCTGGGCCGTTACAGTGCACACGACTTTTGCCTTTGAAAGCTTCTCTACGTCGATAACCGTGCCGTCGTCTTTGGAGAGCATTTTGACCTGATCCAGTTCGACGGTATCGCCGACCTTGGCCTCGAGCTTTTCCACTCGGAAGGTGTCGCCTTGCGACACTTTCACTTGCTTACCGCCCGTGGCTACAACTGCGTACATTGCGTGTTCTCCGTGCTATCGGCATGGGCGCCGCGGCACAAGCGTATTCGTCTCTTGATCCTTACGATGCTAACAGACAGCATAGCAGAGCGGTGCTACCGCATAGCAGCCCGGTGTTACCGCATAGCAGACCGGTGTTACCGGCTCAGCGGGCTTTAGCAAATCCCGTGGTCGCCGATACATGCGCAACGAAGACATCAGCGGCGGCGCGTAACTCGACGATCGCGGACAAGGAAGCCAAATAACTCGACTTCGCGTTTCTGGGTGAGGGCAAATTCTCAGTAATTGTCCTCAACTTGCCGAAAGCGCCCTCAGCCACCACTTCATGGATGTTCATGGTAGCCTCGGGGTCGGCGATGACACGGACGCGCGTATCGTCTGGACCTATACCTACGAAGCTCAACGAGGCGGCTACATTCACATTTTTAGGAAAGGCCTTGACCGCCTCACGGGCACTTCCCTCGAAGACGACCGTCGCTTCTTCCAGGCCGTCCAAATCGATTTTGTTTTCGATGAGATATGGCGCCCCGGCCAAACCGGCAGGCGGCTTTCTCGTGGTCAGGTGCACACTGTGCAGGCCCGATTCCATGGCCGCACGAATCCCGTCAAGCCCGCATAACGCGCCCGAAGGAATGTGTACCTGAACGCCGGCAGCCCGGGCCTCTTCACAGAGGCCGGCATATTCGAGAAGTCCTCCCACGCTCATGATCAGGCAATCCACGTGATGGCGAATGGCCGATTCGAGCACGTCCTTCACTGCATCGGCGACGGCGCATTCGACGAGAAAGTCCACTTTCGATGCGTTCTCGTCCAAATCGCAAATGGCCGATTCGAGGTGGAACGAGCGGAATAGAATCTTGGCGCGCCCTTGGTCTACATCGGTCAGTGCGGCGACCTCGGCGGGAATGTCGTCCTTCTGCAGAGCGATACATAGATCCGCTCCGATATTGCCGCATCCAACGATGCCAATTTTCATTTTTGTCGTCATCGTGCTCGCCAATGGATAAGAAAAAAGCCGCTTATCACGGCCGAATTACTTCGCTCTCGCTCTGTGTACTTGGCAGACGGCCCCGAACCTGGCCTACCGACCGCGAGATACTAACACAGCGTAAAATCGCAAGTCAAACCCTGCTCCAGACTTATGGGGCATGAGGTGGCCCCCGCCCCCCCAGTACGGCCGCCTGTTGAGATTCTCCTAAGGCCTTTCATTACAATAGTTGCACCACTTCCTTTGGGGGAATGCGTGCGGGCCCCGCGGCCTGAGCGGGCCGCGGACAGCATTTTGGACTACGCGGAAAACTACGAGCGGTGCTGTAAAGAACACCTTAGATTCCTGCAGCGTCATTTCATGGGCATTCTGTCAGGAAAGGCGCGCTCGCTTGGCCGGAAAAACCACCGAATGCGCTCGTTGAACTACGTTGTCGATACGTATTTTGACCAGGCGAATTCCCTGCGGGTGATGGATTGCGGCCCGTGGGACGGCTGGTTTTTCAGCTACGATACGCCCGTCATTCGCCAGCGCATCGCACTCGATTTCGATCCCGCCTTCGCGCCTCAACTGCGCATAGCGGCATGGACTTCATATTAGCCGGCATGGAGCATGCCGGCTTTTCCCGTCACCTCGAACTCGCACTCCTTCCTCGAAACGCCGGCTGAACTCTGCTAAGGTAGCGAACACCATGATTGGTTCTGGAAAGACTGGTATCCTGCTGGTGAACACCGGCTCGCCAGATGCGCCGGAAGTCCCCGAGACACGGCGCTACTTGCGCCAGTTTCTCTCTGACCCGCGCGTCATCGATATTTCGCCCATCGCGCGATGGCTCCTCCTCAATTTCGTCATTTTGCCGCGCCGGCCGAAGTACTCCTCGGCGGCTTATAAGTCGATATGGACCGATCGGGGCTCGCCACTCGTCGTAAACAGCGAAGACCTCCGCGACGGGCTGCGCGAAGCGCTTCCGGACAGGCTCATCGAAATCGGGATGGCCTACAGCCGGCCGTCCGTGCCGCAAGCACTCGATGCACTCCTTGAGCAGGGGGCGGGGCGGATTGTGGTCGCGCCGATGTTCCCACAGTACGCATCGGCTACCGTAGGGTCGGTCCTCGAGCTGACGTACAAAACCGCGGCCTCGAAACCGAACGTGACCGCACTTTCCGCCGTAGCGCCTTTTTACGAGGAGCCCGAGTTTCTGGACGCATGGGCCTCGGTGGCCCGGCCTCAGTTAGAGGATTTCAACGCTGACCACATCTTCTTCAGCTATCACGGGCTGCCCGAGCGGCAGATTCTCAAATGCGATCCCACGGGCGCACACTGCCTGAAGCAGGAGGACTGTTGCGAGAGATATCGCGAGGCAAATCCCAATTGCTACCGCGCCCATTGTTTCGCGACGACTCGGGGTATCGTCGAGCGCCTGGGGCTCGCGAAAGACGGGTTCACTGTTGCGTTTCAGTCGAAGCTCGGGCGCGATCCGTGGCTGTCGCCCGCGGCTGACAAAACGATTGTCCGGTTGGCGCAGTCCGGCGTAAAGCGGCTCGCTATCCTGTCGCCGGCCTTCGTAGCGGATTGCATCGAGACGCTCGAGGAGTTGGGCATTCGGGGAAAGAAATCGTTCCTGGAGAACGGCGGCGAGGCCTTCAAGCTGGTTTCGTCGCTTAACAGCGACCCCGCCTGGGTGTCCGGGTTTGCGTCGATCCTCCGGCGCTACTGAGTGAGGACCCCTTAGCCTTCCAGATTCATGATGGATGCGCCGTGCTTGTTGATCGCCGGGGGAATTTCGACGGTTTCCTCGCGCTCGATGCTGCTGAAGAGTTCCTGCCACGTATCGCGCATGGACGTCATCAGATTCACGCATTCCTCGATCGGATCGGTCTTTTTCTTGATATTCGCCGTCACAAGAAGATGATTGAAATATTCGTAGGAACGATCCAGATTGTGCGCCACTTCGCCCGCGTCCATATTCAGGGCGCTGCGGAGCTCGGCAATGATCTCCTGCGCCTGAATCAAGTACTTGTGCGCTCCCGTACCGTTCCCAGCCTCGAGTTGGCGCTGGGCCTCGACCGCCTGAGTGATGGCGCCATTGAACAACATGACAATGAGCCGGCCTTGCGAGGCCGTTTCAACGTCGATGCGGCGATATGCTTTTGAGAAAGATGCCTGCGATTCCATATGCTACCTCCGTGAATCCGGTGACGCCATTATGGCCTAGAATCCTCCGAATTGGGAACCCAGGGCCAGGAGCGACGCGCCCTGCGACTGCAGAGAACTGAGGAGCATTTCCATTTGAAGAAATTGTCTTCGTAATCGGGCCTCCCGCTGTGCAACGCGGCGTTCCATGCCTTCGATGCGGTCTTCCAAAGTGTCGATCTGATTGTCGATACTGCCGTTCGACCGGGTACGGTCGTTTAGAAAACCCGTGGAACTGGTGAGATCGTCCATGAAATCGAAGAGGAGATCGGCGATCCCCGTCTCGGCATCGTTCGAGAAAAGGCCTTGTACGCCTTCGCGGTTATCGAGGATTGCCGCGCGCAATTCGTCGACGTCCAGACTCAGTTGAAACGGTGCCGAGGGATCGAATGAGTCCCCCGTGGATATTCCGATGTTCAGAATGCTTTCGAGGCCTACGCCGAGGCCCGGCACCTGCTGAAAGATTTTGGACCTCAGGAAGCTTTCAATGCTGCGGAAAGAGCTGTCGTTTCGGAATTCGCCGTCTTTGGCTGTGAGTTTCTGGATAGCTTCGATCGATTCGTTAAACGTATCCACGAATTTCTGGATTGCCTCGATAA